>NZ_JBNGCO010000022.1:42411-50438 GCF_049974805.1 Baaleninema sp. | reverse complement strand
CAAACCGTGAGGTCTGGAGAATCGCCGCTCTTTTAAGGCGGCGAGTATGTCAATCCACTCCAGCCCTAACCCTCCCAGTGTCCCCACACTGGGATATTTGTTCGGAGGGGTCTAGGGTCCCCTAAGGCGGTGCCTTGGCAAACGACTGCGATCGCTCCAGTCGCGCAAAGGTGGCGTCAATTTCCTCCCGCAGACGCTCTTGAGTCCATCCCGACAACGAGGCGGCGATCGCACAACCCCCCGCCCCGACGCCTTCTTTCACAAACCCCCGTTCGTAAGCTTGCAGTTGCGGATACACCGACGCCGACAAATTCAATTGCGTCGCCAGAAGCGGCACCTCGCCGACGAGTTTCGCCAACGCCACCGTCGAACCGGTGGGATCTTCGGCCACCCATCGCGTCGTTCCCACCACCACGCGATCGTCACACCACTCCATCCCCCGCTCTCGAACCAACGCCCTCGCCAGAGCGTACACCGCTAACATTTGCGTTCCCCCCGCCAGTAACACGCCACCACGACGACTCAGGGCGATCGCCATTCCCGCCACCACGATTTGCATGGGATCGCCCACCGCCGCCACTACCGACATCGCCGAAGCCTGAGAGGGCGTCGCCATGCGTTCTCGCCAGCGTTGCAACCCTTTCTGCACCACCTCCCGTTTGAGATCGTGGTTGCATTGGGGATAACTGCTGTTGACGAGACCCTCTGCGTCGAATCCCAACCCCAGCAACACCGACAACGCGGTGGTGGTTCCTCCCACCACACACTCGCCGATGGCCAGGTAATCGCCCCTCTCCGACAAGCGATCGCCCCATTTCAGCCCTTCTTCAAACAGATGTTCCACCACCGAGCGATCGAGGGCCTGTCCCGTCGTCACACATCGCGCCACCTGTCCCCCCAGGGCGATCGCCTCCTTATCGTTCGACGTAGGTAGCGGTTCGGGCAATCCCCCATCGAATACCAACATCGGCAGGGGCAACCCCCGCACCACCGCCCGAGAAATCACCGCAGGAGACGCCCCCGCCGCCAAGGGAGGCAGTGGAAAGCGAGGATTGACTTTTTCGCCCTCGAGCAGGTATTCCGCGTCTGCCAGAGCCGTTTTACGCCGGTCTGCTGGCGTCCGTCCGGCCGCTGAAATCTTCGCAAGCAGCGCCGTTTCCGTAAAGCCAAACACGCAGGCGAAGGCCGGTTGCGTCCCTCGATACTTTTCTAGCCACCGTTGTCCTCGTTCGGGTTGGGTATAAACTCGAATCACGTCGATAGTTGATAAGGGTTGAATATCGATTTGTTTTTTGGATGTTTTACAGAGTTGATGTTGGGTTTTAGGTTCGCTTCACTCCACCGACAATTTTACTTAATTTTTTTTCAATATTTTTTTTCAATATTTAACTGAGTTGATGTTGGGTTTCGCGTCCGCTTCCCCCAACCGACAAATTTACCGAAAAATTTACGACAAATTCACTCAGAATACCTATTTTTTTAATATTTAACTGAGTTGATGTTGGGTTTCGCGTCCGCTTCCCCCAACCGACAAATTTACGACAAATTTACTATATTTTACGCGATCGCCCCTCACTCTTCAATATCTAAAATCACCTGAATCCAGCGCGGCGGGCGAGGAATGGGATTTCCTAAACGATCGAGCAACAGTAACGCTCCCAAGTGAACCACTAACATATAGACCGCACTATTGATCAGAATCATCACCACAGCGATCGCTTGGACGACCGACAAATCCGGTTGAACCAACCAGCCGACTTTATCGAACACCCAATTCAGGAATTCCGTCACCTGAACCGTAAAATAAATCCAGAGGTCTTCTCCCAACAAAATAGAGAGCAACCACACCTTAAAAAATACCCCAAACGAACCGATGAGCGTTCCCAAAAAAATCGCCACACCCCAACTGGCGCGACGGCGCCACAATACCCCCAACAATACCCCTTGCAAGGCGTAAGGAACCACAAACAAAATACTGCGCGTCGGCCCCATCAACACCGTCAACAACAGCCCCGACACCACCGCCGACATCCACGAGGCGCGGGGCCCCCGCCGCAAATACACCAACGCCATCGGCACCGGAAAAAAGATCCGCAGCAGCGGACCGAGGGGAAAATAGTAATTAATCAACCAAATTAAACTGGCCGTACTGGCGAGAAACGCCGTTTCGACCATCGCCAGCGGCGAACGTGCGGGTTGGCTCATCGACAAAAAACCGTCAGGTCAGCATCCGCTCTAAAGCGTAAACATCGGGAATATTAATCGTTTCGCGATCGCGCTCGATCAATCCCTTTTTCTCCAGCTTACTCAACACCCGCGTCACCGTTTCCCGAGCCAAACCGCTCAAACTGCTCAGTTCCCGGTGAGGGAGGTTGGGAATTTCCATTCCCCCCGTTTCGTCGGGGGTTCCCTGACCTTCGGCCAAAAACAACAGAATATCGGCCACCCGCGAGGTACTGTCAGACTCCCGCAAGCGCAACCGTCGGTTAACCTGGCGCAAACGGCGACCCATCAATTGAGCCAAGCGAATCCCCGCCAGGGGTTCCGTCTTCACCAAATGGACGAAATCCTGAGCTGGCATATTTCCGATGGTCGTCGGTGCCAGCGTAATCACGTCCGTCGAACGGGGAACTTCATCTAACGCGGCCATTTCTCCAAACAGCTCTCCCGTCCCCAAAATATTGAGCGTGACCTCTTTCCCATCTAAGTTATACGTCCGAATTTTTGCCCAGCCTTCGAGAATGAAGTACACCGAACTTCCCCAGTCGTTTTCGAGCAGGATGACTTGGTTAGCTGGGTGCGTCCGCGTGACGACATGGGCCAGCGCCTCATCTAACACCCGTTCGGGGAGACCCGCAAAGAACGGCGCCGAGCGGAGCTTTTGTTCGAGTTCGGGATTTTGATGCGCGTCGCGAGGGTGATACCGGTCTTCCATGAGGTCGTCATGTATCGTTGTAAGTGACGTACTCCCGCCACCGATGCAAGCATACGGTGTGGGCTTCTCCTCACCTGCTACATCTATTACGAACTCTGTTTCCAGAGCGCAGGATTCGAGCATTTTATAGTGACCCAGACGCCCACGGCCACTGTCGAGGGTGGTTTCTCCGCAAGGGAGGCTTGCCTTGAAATTCCCGATTTTCCAGTTTCCAGTAACGATGTCCGGCTATTGGGTGTCTACACTGCTGGTTGGGTGGGAGACCCGTAGGAATGCCCGTCTTAGAATCGAGGCACGTCAGCTAATTCTACCATTTGGCAGAAATTCATCTCCCCTCTATCCACCCTACGGCCTGGAATCGTTTCGAGGGAACTCCTGCGAGGGGAATTGCATTCACCTCGAGATTTTTTCCGACACTGACTCGCTTGCTTTCGACACGGCTGCACTGACCGTTGCCGTGCGGGTCGTTGAGGCCAGATCGCCCCTTAAACGAGCTGTTTGGTGCGAAACCGCACTTCTGCTACAGTCGCTCACTCCGTCCGTCGCGTGAGAACGCGCCAGTCAGTACACTTCATTCTACTCTGTTTCTGGGTTTGCGGAAATCTTAACAGTTGAGTCGCCTCGTGC
The DNA here is from genome assembly GCF_049974805.1 of Baaleninema sp. Classification (NCBI taxonomy): domain Bacteria; kingdom Bacillati; phylum Cyanobacteriota; class Cyanophyceae; order Oscillatoriales; family Oscillatoriaceae; genus Baaleninema; species Baaleninema sp. Next base: position 46,876 of record NZ_JBNGCO010000022.1, on the reverse strand, counting down.
TGTGGCACTCTTACACCTATAGGGGTTTTTGTGGGATGGGGAGATGGGGAGCTTTGGGAGAGGGGGAGAGGGGGAGATGGGGGAGATGGGGGGATGGGGAGAAACGCTTAACTCTCAACTTTCAACTGTGTCCTCTTTCCTCTGCACTGAAGAAGCTGTTTACTGTTCAAGGGAGAATTGTCATCGTGAGTTTCGATCCCCACACATTACTTGCGGAAATCGAGCGACGATTGTGCGAACTCGAAATGCTACCGCCGGAAAATACGTCGGACGTTACCGAACGCCTGCGTCAAACCTTAGAACGCACTCGCGATGATTTGCGAGAGGCGATCGCCTCTGATACCACTTCGCCGGAAATGGAAACGCTGTCTGAACCTCAGTCGGTGGCGGCGTCTGTTGAGTCGAATCTCTCTCAACAAGTGGCGGGATTGCACGCCGTTCTCCTCGAACCGCTGAAACGGGAACTCGATCGCCTGCGACAACGGCGCGATCGCCTCGCGGAAAACGTGGAACGCCTCGAACGCCAACAAGCCAGTCAATTGTCTCTACAAGAGGAACGAATCCAGCAAGAACAGGCGGTTGGAGAAGTCTTAGCGGAATTCCAACGACAGTTACAGGCGGCGTTGGAACGCCAGATGACACGCGCACTCGAACAAGCTGAAACGCAGTTTTTCTCGCAAGTCGAAGCCGCCAAGCTTCCCCCAGATACCGCCACGGGAAGCGTTGCTCCCCTGCTTCACCCCCAACAACGGCTCGATCGCCTACAACAGATTCAGGCCGATTCCGATCGAATGCTACTGACCCTCGATTCGACGATGCGCGTGGTGTTCGATCGCCTCTTATCCAACTTACAAAGCTATCAAGATTCCCTCTCCCGCAGCGTCGAAAAAATCTACGATATCAGCCAGCAAGGAGAAGCGATCGTCGCGGCACTCGTCCAACATCTCACGCAACGCCTCGAGGGAGAACTCAACCGACGCTTACCCGAACGAGATTCCCTTCCCGCCGCCGAAACCGCCGCTCTCCCCTCCTCCCTCTCCAGCGAACCGCCAGCATCGGAACGTTTTGAAGCGGAACGTTTTGAAGCGGAACGTTCGGAATCGGAAGGCTCCGAACCTGAAGACGACATTCCGACGGCGGTGTCGATTCCCCTCGACGAGGAGGAGGCGACAGCAGAACCTCCCGCAGACTCGCCGTTCGGGACGTTTGAGGACGCCGAGACCGTTCCCGAAGCCGTCCCCGTTGAAGTCGTCCCGACATCAGAAACCGAATCTAGCGATACTGAATCTAGCGATACTGAATCTAGCGATACTGAACTTCAAATTTCACCGATTGACTCCGCCGAACTTCCCGATCCTTGGACGGACACCGAGGCCGACACCGATTTTATCGCCTCAGTTCCGCAGTTTATTCGAGACTACACCGAACCAGTGGCGTCCGATTTCGACGTCAACCGCGATCCTTGGGACGACGGGACTTCTGAAGAATCGGAAACCGAACCCGTCGCCGAAACGGAGGAATTGGACGAAGATTTTCCCACCTATGGAAGTCTCGACGAAATTGAATTTGAAGACGACCTGGCTGCGGACATTGACGAAACTGAAGCGGTGAATTCTTCAGAGGTGGAAGAAATTGAAGAAATTGAGGAGGTTGAAGAAGTCGCAGAAGTCGAAGAGGTTGAGGAACTTGAGAAACTTGAGGAACTTGAAGACGCAGCCGAACCCGCCATCTCTCCGGCCGGCGTTTCGAGGACATCTCATTTCGCCGAACCTAAGATTCCTCAAGAAATCGAAGTTCTCGACGACAGCGACAGCGATCTCGATTGGACTCAATTTCAAGACACCGCCAGTGAGGAAACCGAAGGCGTTGGTGAAGCTGAGTCGGTATCGAGGAAGTCTCGAGAGGACGATGGCGATTGGGAGGATTTGGACGCCGAGGAGGAATCCGAGGAGTTTGGCGGCTTTTGGGAGTCGGACACTTCCGCTTCTGAGACGCCACAGGAGGACAATCTCGATGAGTTAGAACCCTGGGACGAAGACAGCGAGGTGGATATTGATTCGGATGTCGATCGCTTTTTCCACGATCGCACGCCTGACGACCGGCCAGAGACTGAAGCGGTCTTTCCCGAAACGGCTGAGGTGGGTTCGGAATCCGCGATCGCTCCCCGTCGAGACATCCACGCTGATACGGAAACCTTTGAGTCTCTCGATTCTGAAGAGGCTGAGGATGCTGAAAACCCCGAAGCCGAGATCGAGTCTGAGGTCGATCGCTTTTTAGAAACTCACGACACTGACTCTCTCGACCGGATGGAACAGGAGACGGAAACCTCTCCAGTTCGCGATCGCTGGGAGAAGGATGAAGAAACCGTTTCTACTGTGGAATCGCCGTTCGAGACAGAGATGGCGGAGGCGTCTTCTGAAACCGAAAGTTTGGAGATTTCAGAGGAACCGGAAATTTCAGAGGAACTGGAAATTTCAGAGGAACTGGAAATTTCAGAGGAACTGGAAATTTCAGAGAAAACCGAGAGTTCGGAGGACTTCTCTGAGTCCGAAACCATCGCCACTGAAGACTTTGACGAGACACAAGGCGAGACGGAATTGGAAACCGCTTCGGTTCCCCAAGAGGATCTCGCGGCCGATCTCGCCGCCAGTATCACACAATCGGACGAAAAGGCACTAGAGTTAGAAGAAGAGTTTTCCCCGTCGTCGCCTCTGCTAGCTAACGAGGAGTTTAACGAGGAAGCCAACGATTTATCTGTAGCGTTGAGCGAAAGTGTTGCTCCGATGTCTTCGCCGTCCGTTCCCGATCCCGAATCGTTAATTCCCGACTCGTCAACGGCTGAACCCGCCGAAGCGGATTGGCTGTGGTCGGAAGATCCGAGTACGGAGGCGTCGTCGTCGGAGTCTGGAGAGGACGACTGGTTGAAGTTGGACGATACGCCGTTACGGTGGTCTGAAGACGACGCGGCGGCCGAACTGGAACGGGAGTTGAGTTTGTCGGTCGAGCAGTCTTTGGAACGGTCGAAGTTGGAATCGCCAACGATCGATCGCCAACTCGATCGCTTTTACGACAGTTTGTTTGAGTCTCGGGAGGAAACGACTACTCAGACTGCGGAAGATGATGACGCAGAGGAAGACGACGACAGTTCGAGTCCTCCACCCTCGAGTCGCGGCCATCCGAGTCCCCCACCGCCTCCACCGCCTCCACCACGGCGAGACCGCCAACCGGAACCTTCCCCGACTTCAGTTTCTGAGACGGGGGACGTTTCTGATGATGCGATCGCGCGAGAACTTGCGAAAACGGACGAGGAAATTGAAGCGGAACTCGCGGCCTTTGCGGCGTCTCTGGCGGAGGCGGAAACGTCTGAACCGGAAACGCCTGAATTTGAAGGGGTTGAGGCTGAAGCTGCTTCTGAGACAGAGATTTCGGACATCGACCTGGGTTTAGAGGAGGCGATCGCTGGCGATCGCGAGGCTTCGCTTTTCGATGAGGGTTCGAGTGAGGAGGAAATAGAAAATGAGGAAAATCTAGAACTTGATTTTCTAGAAGAAGAGGTTTCTGAAGAAAAAAATCAAGCCGAAGATCCGGAATCTCAAGTGCTGGAATCCGATGATTTGGACGAGATTGAGTTTGAATCTGGAATTGAAACTTCGGCTGTTCTTGCAACTGAAATACCGAAAAGTGAAGCTTATGAAGTTGAGGGTTTAGAGGAATTTTTAGAGTCTCCAGAAATTGAAAGTTCTGAAAGTGAAGCTTATGAAGTTGAGGGTTTAGAGGAATTTTTAGAGTCTCCAGAAATTGAAAGTTCTGAAAGTAAAACGTTAGAAGAATTCCTTGAATCTCCAGAAGGCGAAACTCCAGAAAGCGAAATACCTGAAGTGGAAATGTCAGACAGCGAGAGTCTTGGCGATCGCATGGAAATGGTTTCTGAAACTGAAGAAGTAGAAACTGAAGAATTAGAAGAGTCGGGGGAAGAAGAAAGACTCGATCGCGAATTCGCCGTATTTGAATCCCTTCTCGGTGAAGAAGAAACCGAATACGAAGAGCATATCGAACAGGAAATTCTCGAGGAAGGAGAGGAAACGCCGGAATTTACGAGTTTAGCCGAATTCCTCGAGTTTCCAGAAGGCGAAACTCCAGAAAGCGAAATACCTGAAGTGGAAATGTCAGACAGCGAGAGTCTTGGCGATCGCATGGAAATGGTTTCTGAAACTGAAGAAGTAGAAACTGAAGAATTAGAAGAGTCGGGGGAAGAAGAAAGACTCGATCGCGAATTCGCCGTATTTGAATCCCTTCTCGGTGAAGAAGAAACCGAATACGAAGAGCATATCGAACAGGAAATTCTCGAGGAAGGAGAGGAAACGCCGGAATTTACGAGTTTAGCCGAATTCCTCGAGTTTCCAGAAGGCGAAACTCCAGAAAGCGAAATACCTGAAGTGGAAATGTCAGACAGCGAGAGTCTTGG
>NZ_JBNGCO010000022.1:0-42311 GCF_049974805.1 Baaleninema sp. | reverse complement strand
GAAACTGAAGAAGTAGAAACTGAAGAAGTAGAAACTGAAGAAGTAGAAACTGAAGAAGTAGAAACTGAAGAAGTAGAAACTGAAGAAGTAGAAACTGAAGAAGTAGAAACTGAAGAAGTAGAAACTGAAGAAGTAGAAACTGAAGCTGAATTAGAAGAGTCGGGGGAAGAAGAAAGACTCGATCGCGAATTCGCCGTATTTGAATCCCTTCTCGGTGAAGAAGAAACCGAATACGAAGAGCATATCGAACAGGAAATTCTCGAAGAGGTGGTCAAAGCCGAAGCCGAACCGTCAGAAGCCGAAATTCTCGCTGCGTTTGAAACAGAAGTCGAAGAAATAGAAGTCGAAGAAATAGAAGTCGAAGAGGAATTCGAGGAAGACGCCGCAGCGAACGAGTTAACCGCTGTCGAAAGCGAATCCTTATCCGAACCCATCGCCGAGGCGGTTGAGGACGCGGAGGCGGACGCGGACGCAGAAATCGCCGAGGCTGCGATCGCTCCTTTTCTCTGGTCTGACGAAGACGACAGCGAGGACGAAGAGTCTTCCGAGTCCCCCGGTGTCGTAACGGCCAGCGATACCATTTCAACCTTAAACGAACTGCGAGGGGAATCCCTGGCCGCCGCCGACGATCGCCTCGACGACGAAGACGACGAAAACCCACAACTTCTCAGTCCCGATGAAGATGTCTTACTTCCCGAAGACAGGGAGACGGAATCGGGAAGCCATCGCAATGGCCGCGACTTCGATCTCGACGAGACCACGCGAAACCAACTCGAAGCCGATCTTCAAGACCTCGAACGTCCCGAAACCGCCTTAGACTGGGCCCTCGATTCCCCGACCGAATCTCAACCCCCCTCACAGCGAACGTCCGACAAGGTAGTGGAGGAGTTAGAACAGGCGTTCGAGGAACTCGCGGAGGCGTTTTTCGACGGCGACGAAGAAGAATTCGTCAATCCCTTCGTGTTTCGAGAAGAGTCCTTAGAAGACGCCGCCGTTTCTCCCCCGCGTCCGCCACTTCCGCCACCGCCTCGCCGCGTCAGCGTTCCGCCACCGATTTGGCTGGAAAACGACCACCATCGAAGCTGGTATTTGGGTCTCGATTGGACTGACGCTGGACTGTCGGCGGTTCTGTTCGATCGCGAGACGAATTCCCTCTATCCGTTGGGGTGGGAACGGGAAAGCCACAGTTCCCCAGTGTTTCAGCTTCCCTCAGTGGCCGTTCGGTCGGAGGAGGGTTGGACGGTGGGATTCGACGCCATGAGTGAAACCGGCGAGGAAAACGAACTTCGGATAAACCCGTTTCAGCCAGGTCTGGAAGTCGGCGTTCCGTGGACTGACGAAACCGGACGCGATCGCCCAGTGGTACAGTGGACGGAAACGATCGAACTTCCCTTATCGGAAGTCTGCGACGCCTTGCGATCGCTCCTCGAACAAGTCAAAACCGCTCGACCTTACGAAGGGTCTCCTCCCGTTCCCGCTAAGGTTCCCGATATCGCCTCGCTTTTTTCCAAACTCGGCGGCGTCGTGGTGGGAGAAACCGCCAATTCTGAGGAAGCTTATCGCTTCAACTTGCGAGAAGCGATTTTGAAAGCGGGACTCACCCCCCGTCCCGACCGTGTATTTTTCCTCGATCGCGCGATCGCCACGCTGTTTTTTGAATTACACCACAGCGAAGATTCCCAGGAGTCGCCACCGTCCCCGTCCTCCCCTCGCGGAAGTCTGTTAGTCATGGTTGCGGGACTCGACGGACTGTCGGTGACTTTAGCCAACCTCGTGGAGGGGAAAGAACGCCTCGTTCCTCAACCGTTCGTGTCTCGCTGTTTCCCCTACGGAAAACGAGCCGTCGAGGAAGATATTGTGGTGAAGGGGATTTTGGAAAACGACCCCGAGTTATCTCAGCAATTCGGCCTCAGCCAGAGCGATCGCGTTCCCGAAACCGGCCGTCCCGACCTTGAAACCCGCATTGCGTTTCGCCAGCGACTCAACAGTTCGCCGTCCTGGCCTCACCTACAAGAACTGATTGCAGACATCGACACCGCTCTCGCCGAGATCCATTACATCGAATTTGAGTTGAACGGTCGTCGCCACCGCCTCGATCGCCAAACCCTCGATCGCCAAATTCTCCGACCCTGGCTAGAATGGCTCAATCGGGAATTCAACCAACTGTTGAGCGTAACGGGGATATCCGTAGAAGGAATCGATCGCGTTCTGTGTCTCGGCGATTCCCTTCTGCGATCGAGTCTCGTTGGATGGTTGCGGTACAAATTACCGAACGCCGTTCGCCTCGAGACGCCGACGCTTCCCCTCGGCGTCAGCGAAACGGCGATGGGGTTGGCGTTGTTACCCCACTTTCAAGAAACTTTCGATGTGACCGAAACCTCGGGAGACTTTTTAGAACGCCATCAATACAGCGATTGGTTTCTGTTTCGCGAACTCCTCGAAACCTGTCCCGACGGGTCGTTTTCCGTACCCGACATCTTCGAGCGCCTGGAACAGCGAGGAATTCCCACCCGTCGAACCGGCGATCGCATCGCGCGTTTTCTCGACGGCGAACTTCCCTCGGGTCTCGTTCCCACCCCGCCCAACGAGGCTTGGTTGACCGCCGAATCCCGAGAATTACCCCGATACGCCAGACTTCGCGAAACTCCTACCTTCGTCCGAGACGACGATCGAACCTATCGGTCTAACCCCGAACAACGCAACCGCTGGCGTCAGTATTTCCAATTCCTGACCCGCCACAGCCGCCAAACCCTCCGCGACCCCCTCAGTGCAAAACTCGCCAACAGTAAACCGTGAGTGACGATCGATCGCCTCTCCGCGATCGTTTATCGTCCGATCGGTGGCGTTTTAATTGTTTTTTTAATCAATTCATAGGACGAACGGATTCGTGGAAAAGCATCAACGTTTTCTATCAATTATATATTATAGGAGTTGCGTACTTGTCGGTTAAGAAACCCGATTTTTTCGTCCCCGAATAACGAGATTTTGTTTAAAAAACGAGTTTTTGTATCAGTTCTATTTGCTAAAAATCTATAAAAATCTATATTGCGAATAAAACAACAAAACCGCGTTAATTCAACGCGGTTGTAGAAACCCGAAACAAGGGTAATTTGAAAATTTCAGAAGCGGATTCTGTCTAAGATAATCAAGGAGCAAACGGTCTGCAATACCCTTCGCCAGGGCTATACGACATCGTTTTAACAATACCCAATTCCGGACTTTAAACCCGCTTAAAAAATCAAATTGGCAATTACAAATCGCTCGCTTTATCTTCGGTCGCCTCGATATTTTGAGCGTAAGCTTCCAACAAGGTACTAACTTGCGAAAGAACCTCTTTCGGATCGGTTTTTCCGAGAAGTTGTCGTTCGGGGAAGAAATCCGGATGTGCCAAGTTTTGCTGAATCGCGTCGCTCACTTGCTTGGCAATCAAATCTAACAATTGTTCTTTCGCCCGCGCTCTTTGGAAGTTGGCCCCTTCTTCCGTCGTCGCGTAGAGGGGAGGGAGTCGGTTGAGGGCGTAGGCGGCAATATCTCCCACATCGAGCGTCCTATCGGTTGTCGCCTCAATTTCTGCCACCTTGGCGATGGTTTCCGAGAGAACCAACTCTTCCATGACGTTAATAAACTGCTTGCGAGGCAGTACCACCACGTCCCCGGTTAACAGGGCCCCCATCAAGCGATCGAGCGCCATATATTCCTCGATCGAGAGTTCGGAAGCCGTATTACAGATTCGTCCCACCTCCGCTTCCATGACGGGCGTGAGATAACCATCTGCCAGCGCCTGTTCGACAATTTTGACAATACTCATAGCCTATTCGTTATGCGTTACATCGATGTTGAAGTCTCCGGCTCAGTCGGTAGATGGATGCGACGGGGGAGATCGCAAAAAAAAGACATTCCGGGTGGGCGAGAAACTCTGAAATTATACTGCTTTCGTCGGCGCGATCGAAACGGCAATCGATGGCTCGATCGTCGGACGTTTAACATCAGACTTAAAACCTCAGCCTTAAACCTCAGCCTTGAAATTCCGTTGCAACCGTCCGAAAACCCCGATCGCCCAACGGTTCAACTCTATTTCAACCCCAAGTGTTGCCAAGGATAAGGATCGACCGATTCGCCGCGCACGTAAAGCCCCCAGTGCAAATGAGGGCCCGTAGAAATTCCCGTCGAACCCACGCCCCCAATCGTCTGACCGGCTTCGACCATTTGTCCTTCTCGCACGTCAATGCGGCTCAAATGGATATAAATCGTCGTAACACCCTGACCGTGATCGATGCCCACGGTATTTCCGTGTAACTCGAAGCCCTCTTCAACGCGCCCCACCAAAGCCACCCGTCCGGCTGCGGCCGCCCGAACTGGCGCACCCGTGGCGGCGGCGTAGTCGATGCCGCGATGGTAGTAATTACCCGCCCACTCTCCGTTATAGTAGCGGCGCACGCCGTACACCGTCGTCACCGGGCCGTCGCTCGGAGTCAGAAACGGCCCCGTCCAAAACCGCTGCGGCGTCACCAATTGTTTGAAAGCATCCACGAGATCGAACTCGTAATCCGTCCCTTCAATGGCATTGGTTTCGGCAGAAAGCCAAATCTCTTGAATGGGAAAATCGCGATCGCCCACATTCACCGACACCGTTTCCACCGTTCCGTCGCCGCTCACCTGCAACTGACGCACACCCGGACGTTCCAAAGGCGTCGTCGGTAAAAACGCCCGATAGCGGTTTGTCCCCACCGGAAAGGTCTCGTACCGCCGTCCGTTAGCCGTAACCGTCGGCACCGTAGCGTTGTCCGTCTCCGTTTCCACCAACACCGACAAGGTATCCCCCAACCGGGGATTGTCAGGAACTACGCGCACTTCCAACGCCGCCGCCGGGGAAGCCAGGGCAGCCAGTGTCACCGTCGCGGCCGACACCGCTGAAGAGAGAAATCCGCTTGGAGGGCTAAAACAAAAGGTTCGATCGCAGGTCATGATTAACGTCTTCGCCTACCGCCAAAACTCGCTATCTTGATTTTGAAAGCTTAACACTTTTCCTTTTTCTCCTTTCGCCCGTGCAAGAAGACTTCCGTCTGATTTTAGATTTAGTCACCGTTTTGGCGGCCGCCGCCGCTGGCGGTTTGCTGGCTTCCCTGTTGCGCCAACCCGTCCTCCTGGGCTATCTCCTCGGCGGCGTCGCCGTCGGCCCCACCGGCCTGGGTTGGATTAAAGAACTCGTACAAGTCGAAACCCTCGCCCAGTTCGGCGTGGCCTTTTTGTTGTTCGCCTTGGGGGTGGAATTTTCCCTCACAGAACTGCAAAAAGTCCGGGGTATCGCCCTCGGCGGCGGTGCGTTGCAAATTCTCCTCACCATCGCGGTCGCCACCGTCGTCCTCCCCCTCGTCGGTTGGGCCAGCGACCCCATCCAAGGCGTGTTTTTAGGGGCGACGCTTTCCCTTTCCTCCACGGCGGTCGTCCTCAAAACCCTGATGGAACGCAACCAAACGGAAACCCCCCACGGTCAAGTCATGTTGGGGATTCTGGTGGTGCAGGACTTAGCCCTGGGGCTGATGCTGGCGGTTCTTCCGGCGTTGAACGCTTCCCCGGAAGAGTTGGGACTCGCCGTCGCTTGGGCGTTGCTGAAAATCGTACTTTTCGGTTTGGCGGCGGTGGCGGCGGGGAAATGGGCGATTCCGCCTCTGTTGAGGTTTTTGGCGCAGCGAGAAAGCGACGAACTGTTTTTGTTGGGAGTGGTCGCCCTCTGTTTGGGGATTGCTATTTTGACCGATCGATTGGGCTTTTCCATTGAAATGGGGGCGTTCGTGGCGGGGTTGACCATTTCGGAAGTGGAATATGCCGACCAAACTCTAACTTACGTGGAACCTCTGCGAGATGTGTTTTCGGCCCTGTTTTTCGTGTCGGTGGGAATGCTCATCGACCCTCTGTTTCTCTGGCAACATCTGGATTCTATTTTGGGGTTCGTGGCCTTGGTGGTGTTGGGAAAATCCCTCATCGTGGTTCCTCTGGTGCGTCTGTTCGGCTACGACTTGAAAACGTCGATTTTGGTGGGGTTGGGTTTGGCGCAAATCGGGGAATTTTCCTTCGTCTTGGCCAGTAAGGGGCAGATGTTAGGGTTGGTGTCCAAGTCGGTGTATTTGCCGATTGCGGGAACTACCGCCCTGACGCTGGTGGTGACGCCGTTTATTTTGCGAGGGGTGCCGATGTTGTTGAATTGGCTGGAAACGCAGCCGATGTTTCAGTCCTATTTTGAGGGGACTGCGGCGGCGGTGGTGGAACCGGAAGACAGCGTTCTGGAGGGTCATGTGGTGGTTTGTGGATACGGCCGGGTGGGGCGAAATTTGGTGGGGCGATTGCGGGAAACGCCCAATTGTCCGGTGTTGGCGATCGATCGATCGGAAGCGGCCATCGCACAGGCCCGCACGGATGGTATTGCGTATTTGTACGGGAACGCTTCCAGTTTGCGGGTGTTGGAGGGGGCGCATCTCGATCGCGCCCGCACGATGGCCATCGCGCTTCCGGATGCGATGAGTACGCGGCTGTGTTTGAAACGGGCTTTGGAGTTGGCGCCAGACCTCGATATTGTGGTTCAGGCGAACCGGGAACAGGATATCGAACTGCTGTATCAACTGGGGGCGAAAGAGGTGGTACAGCCGCAGTTTGAGGGTAGTTTGGAGCTTTTATCGCACCTGTTGGCGGCGTTGGGACTTTCGCCGTTTCGCATTTCTCGGGAAGTGGAACAGATTCGCAACAGTCATTATTTGGAGTTGCGTCCGCAGCGGGAACCGGATGTGGTGGCGCGAGACTTGCAGGTGGCGGCGCAGGAGTTAAACAGCCGTTGGTTGTCGTTACCGACGGGATCGCCGCTTTTGGGGATGACGTTGGAACAGGCGAATTTACGACAGCTTACGGGGGTGACGCTGATGGCGATTCAGCGTCAGGAAGGGGAGGAAATCGATTATCCCGATGCGACGACGGCGTTGTTACCGAAGGATCGTTTGTTGGTGGTGGGAGAGGATGCGGAGTTGGCGGCGTTTCAGCAGTTGGCGACGGGAGAAGTAGCGGTTCTGGAGAATCGCCCCGCCTCTGTGTGGTTGCAGGTTTCGCAGGACAGTCCGGCGGTCGATCGAACGTTGGCGGAGTTGGACTGGCGCCGTCGGTTTCGGGTGCAGGTTCGATCGATTCGGCGAAAGGGACGTTTTATCCGTTTCCCTCACGGGGGGACGCCAGTGCGATCGGGCGATCGCCTATTGTTGTGCGGGAAGGAAAAGCAGATCGATCGCCTGCGGGAGTGGGCGAAATCCAGCGAAACCGTCGAGGAAGAAATAGTTTCAGAATAGAAGAACGCCTATAGAAGATCCCCAGAATTCCAGCCGAATTATAAGATCCCCGGCATCTTGGAGATGCCGGGGATCTCGTCACGACGATCTAGCCACGACAGAAATCTCGCGACGAGATGAGAAATCGCCAACTTCTCAAAAAACGCTCAAACCGACTCAAAAGCCCAGCAAGTTTCCGATGGCGTTCAACACGCTTTGATAAAAGTTGCCTTCCAATTCTCGGAACAGTTGAAAGGGTTCCCCCGGAGCGCCGAAAAACGGACGCAACGTCCAACCGAGTTGGCTACCCACAAAGGCAAAGAGAAACAACCAGGCTTGTAACAGGTTTTTGCGGTTTTGATGGCCGTTTACATCGTCTTGATGGGACATCATTTGCATCTCTTGATAGAGAAAGAATACCCCGACCACTCCCGTCAATCCAAAGATAGCAACGTTGAGCAGAATAAAGAAACTATAATCGGGAGCCGTAATCAGGAAAAACAGCGTGACAGGGGCGAAACTAAAGAGTAAAATACTAATAGAAGCCAGGGATGCCGTCAGGACTGCCAGATGTTGAGTCAAGCTTTTTCGAGACCCAAATAAAACGTTAAAAAAGTAGAGAGTTGGGAAACAAACAATGGCAGTCATGAGGTATAAAATCGGAACTTTGACTGCCGAAGAAAGGGTTTGCATCCAGGTGCTAAACGAGCCGATAATTGCACCGTAAACCGCAAAAAAAATCGAACTAGAAAAGAGCAGGGCTGTGATTTTGTATTTAACCTGTTTTCCTTGAGAGATTTCTGCCATGAATCCCACGCGATCGCGCAAGAGACTCATGAGGACGGAAAAGTAGCCTTCAACGGGTTGTCGTTTCTGAATTGTCATGTTTGACCTCGGTTAGGCATATCTCGAAAGGTATTGTTAATAAATGCCGTATTCGCGATGCGATCGAACGCTTCGGGGTTGAGGGAAAAAGTATCGGCGGCGTTATTCTCGAACTTGCAATTTTCAAGAACGATGGCGTTGGCGAGATTGGCATCAAATATCGCGGAATACTCGTCCGATACGGCATTATCGTTAAACTCACAACCGTTGAATTCGATTCCGGAAGAGTCGGGGGCATAAATTAAGGTAAATTTCTGATTGTAGGCAAACTCGCAATCGATAAACTGACTGTCGGTGACGGAAATTAAAGAGGCGATGCCGTAGGTACAATGGCGGACAGAGGTATTGCGGGCGATGAAATTTTGGGTGTTGCGGAGGATAAATCCGTAAGTGCCGCTACCGAACAGATTGCTATTTTTAATTTCGATTTGGTGGCATCCGGCTAAGCCGAGAACGCCGCCGCTGCAATAGCCTGTATCGGGGAAATGTCCCAGTTCCAAGTTGTCTAAAACGACGTTTTGGGCGTTAATCAAACTGAGAGCGGTGGCGTATCGGGGGCGTACCAGCAATCGGGGCGATCGCGCTCCCAATCCGATAATTTTTAAATTCTCGACGCCGTAAATATGGAATTGTTCGCCGTCGTGAACCGCCTCGAAGTTCACCGCATCGCTGGCGGCGGATCGATCGACATTCGTTAAATCGTAACTTCCGGGGTTGACGAAAATGGTACGGTTGGAACCGATGGCTTCGAGGAAGGCTTCGGCGGTACTGACGTAAATCTCGGTGTCGTCTGGGGTAGCGTCGGGGGTGGCGTCTGGGGTTGTCTCAGCAGCGACGCGGTGTCGTTGCGTTTCCACCGCAACCGAAGCCACCGCCGCCGCCAGACTCCAGCTTAAAAACCGTCGCCGACTCGTCAATGGCTTCCCGTTCGTGCGATCGATTGGTGTCATGGCTTTCTCCTCACTGGGCAATGGCTGCCTAAAATAGTTATCAGTTTCGATCGATACCCTTCCAGAAACCGCCCGTCATGCAAGTTGAATTTCACATTCTCCGACAAACCCGCGATCGCGCCCCTCGCATCCAAAGCTACACCCTCGACGTGGAACCGAGCGACACGATTCTAACCTGTCTCAATCGGATTAAATGGGAACAAGACGGAAGCCTCGCCTTTCGCAAAAACTGCCGCAATACCATCTGTGGCAGTTGTTCGATGCGAATTAACGGACGTTCTGCCCTCGCTTGTAAGGAAAACGTGGGAAGCGAACTGAAACGGCTGGAAACGACGAACGGGAACGTTCCGGCGATCGCGATCGCCCCCATGGGCAATATGCCCGTGATTAAAGACTTAGTAGTGGATATGACGCGGTTTTGGGACGATCTCGATGCCGTCGATCCCTACGTGAGTAGCAACGCGCGACGGGTTCCCGAACGGGAGTTTCTGCAATCCCCCGAAGAACGGGAAAAATTCGACAGCAGCGGAAACTGCATCCTCTGCGGGGCTTGTTACTCCGAATGCAACGCTTTAGAAGTCAACGAGAATTTTGTCGGACCCCACGCCTTGGCGAAAGCCCAGCGCCTGGTGTTCGACTCCCGTGACGATCGCACCGAGGAACGATTGGAAAATTACAACAATGCAAATTCCGGCGTGTGGGGCTGTACCCGCTGTTATTACTGTAATTCCGTCTGTCCGATGGAGGTGGCACCGCTCGATCGCATCGGCGAGGTGAAAAGCCAAATCCTCGAACAGAGCGATCCTCAAACCAGTACCGCCGTGCGTCACCGTAAGGTTCTCGTGGAGTTAGTGCGCGAGGGGGGCTGGATTGACGAACGCAAGTTTGGCGTGCAGGTGGTGGGGAACTACTTCCGCGATATCCGAGGGTTGTTGAGTATTGCGCCGTTGGGGTTGCGGTTGTTGGTTTCCGGTAAGCTGCCTCTCGGGTTCGATCCTTCAGAGGGAACGGCGGAAGTTCGCGGGATTGTCGATCGCGTGCGAGCCGAAACGAAGTCTTAAGCGATCGATTTCACCCTAGATTCTGCCAGATCCCCCACATCTCCAAGATGTCGGGGATCTTATACGTCTTGGGCTTGAAAGTCGCCAAGCGGCAACAGTCGACGCCGAAAAAAGGCACAAAAAAAAGCCCGTGACGAGACTTGAACTCGTGACCTCACCCTTACCAAGGGTGTGCTCTACCGCTGAGCTACACGGGCGCTGAAGATGGGCCGGGCTGGATTCGAACCAGCGTAGGCGTAGCCAGCGGATTTACAGTCCGCCCCCATTAACCACTCGGGCACCGACCCTCATTTCTTCAGTTGTCGTGACCACCGTTTCTGTGTCACAGATTTATATCTTAGCACAGCTATTTGAAATTGCAACCCCCTTTCGGAAAAAAAGTTGAATTTCCGCTAAAACGGCGGTAGGCGGGGCGATCGCGCCCCCCTCAGACGCCACCGAAATCGCCCATAGCCCCCTTCAGGGGAAGGACATTAGGGTATAAACGTCTCGTCTGATGCCTGAGTCGGCGGCGGACGTCGGGTCACTTTCGGGCGTTTGGAACCCTTCAACCCCACCCACGCGATATTGAAGTAACAGGCGGCTAACAGCAAACTCGACAATCCCAACCGGGCGATCGACTTCCAAACCCCCAGCTTGGAGGCTTCCTTGGCTTCCTTACTCTGTTGTTGAACCTTTTCGAGCAAACTCGTGCGAATCCCCTGAATTTGGCGGTCTAACGCTTGCGGATTTTCGCGCAACTCCTGCAACTGAGCTAACTCTTCCTCTGATAGCGGTTCGTCCCCCACCAACTCCCGAACCATCGTCTCTGAATCCGGCGACTCCTCCAAAAGTCTCAGATACAGTTGTTTTTGCTGCTGAAGCTGCACGTCGATTTGTTCGATACTGGCCGCTGCCTTCTCGTCGATAGTTGTCATGGCTTGACGACTCGCTGCGATCGCCGACAACGCATGAATCGGAATCACGATCGCGAAAATTGCCGCCAGAACGGCCGACAAACGAAACGCCAGGGTTTTCGTAGATTGAACCCATTTATCGGTTTCCTTAGCCCGCCCCACCATCGTCTCAAAGCCAATCCCCCCGAAAATCGCTCCGATTCCGATTAACGGAACCACCCCCTGCTCGACAATTTGCGAAGTGAAGTTCAGCCACCACGTCACCTCACCGAGGTTTAAAGGGAACAGTAACAGCAGGTAGTTAAGTAGCGATATAAAAATTAAGGTCGTACCGGCCAGTTTTAAGGCTCTGGCTGCTTGAGCTAGTGTTTTTTTTCGCTCTTGTACCTTCATCTGAAAAATCCACCGATAGAATTATGGCAACTGGAATTAAATCGTCCTAGGACTTACGCAGCAGGCCAGTGGTTAACGAAATTCCGTGATTTCCGCCCCCAGACAGGAACCCAACACTAGATTTCTTGACCGACAACTGCGTAACTCCTGGGTATTTTTCCGCTCTCGCCCAACTTCCCTAAAATAGGGAATCGCTGAAGGGAGAGAAATCGG
Organism: Baaleninema sp.; assembly: GCF_049974805.1. Classification (NCBI taxonomy): domain Bacteria; kingdom Bacillati; phylum Cyanobacteriota; class Cyanophyceae; order Oscillatoriales; family Oscillatoriaceae; genus Baaleninema; species Baaleninema sp. Next base: position 30,606 of record NZ_JBNGCO010000022.1, on the reverse strand, counting down.
CATCGATGTCGCCCTGACTTGGCAATGGTTACATGGTCGCCTGAACTCTTCACCAACGTCAATTTATTGACTTTACAAAAGCTGCATAAATTCACTTTTTTACTTCACAATTTCTTTACATACAATTGAATTGACGCTTTAGTTTACCTCGGATACCATTAAATTAGGTATTGTATTTTTTGCTTTATTCCTAGCAAGAACCCTTCTCCTTGTCAGCATTTTAAAATTCCGAACAAACACGGAAGACATTGCTTGCAACATACAAAATTTACGTAAAAACACAGAGACCCGAACCATGTCCATCGCGAAAAAGCACCTCGCTGCCCTAACCTCAACCGCCTTGTTACTACTCGGTAGCGTCGCCGCTGCCCCCGCGAAGGCGTTACCCATTTTCGGCACCGAGAGCGACCACGACCTTCAAATGATTGTTGATGGAGAAGTGGCCCTCGACAACATGCAAACGAACTTCCTCAATAGCTTGTCGAGCCGCTTAGTTGCCGATACTGAGGTTGCCAGTTTTGCCGAAAAACCGACAGCTCTCCTGCAAGACCCCAGCCGTATGGATAATCTATACGCCGGAACTTCCGTCGATCCGAGCAGTCCCCCCACAAGTGGCATGGTATTTACCAAAGAAGGTTGTAGTGTTGCCGCTGACTGTGGCTTAAAAGCGATCGGACTGGCGAACACCCTCAAATGTGCGTCTTCGGGATACGATCCCGAAGCCTGGGCGAAATGTTTGCGGGAGAAAGATTACGACGCTTACATGGCGGCGACTGCTTGCACTTGGGGAAATTGCCCCGGCTTTACCGCCCTTCCCGGTGAAGGGGTTTACGCTTGCTCGCAACCGGAAGGTTTAGGGGTCTTCGCCACGCCGGGAAATCTCAGCGAGACCATCGCCCTCAATTAAGCCGCCTCACCGTTTTAAAGTTCTCACTCCCTACGTCCTCCTTTTCTGGGGGGCGTTTTTTTGCGATCGAGCGAGAATCGATCTCTCGCCTCCTCCAGAATTCGCCGCCAATGCCACACTAGAAACGTTGCCAACCCGCAGAACTCACGATGACTTCGACCCTCTACCGTCAAATTCAAACGTTCTACGACAGTTCCACCGAACTCTGGGAGCAAGTTTGGGGCGAACACCTCCACCACGGCTATTACGGCGATCGAAATCCGCAAAACCTCGATCGCCGACAAGCCCAAATCGACCTTCTCGAACAACTCCTACAGTGGGTCGAAACCTGCGGTAACGCCACCCCGCTCTCGTCTAACACCCAAGTTCTCGATGTCGGATGCGGCGTCGGCGGAAGCAGCCTCTACCTTTCCCGCAAATACGACACCAAAGCCACCGGAATCACCCTCAGCCCCGTTCAAGCCCAACGGGCCGCCGAACGCGCCGCCGAAGCCCGACGGAGCGGCTCTCTGGGCTTCCTCGTCGCCGACGCCCTCAACGTTCCCTTCACCGATAACAGCTTCGATTGGGTGTGGTCTCTCGAAAGCGGCGAACATATGCCCGACAAAACCCAATTTATCGAAGAATGTTACCGCCTCCTCAAACCCGGCGGTACTTTCGTCCTGGCCACCTGGTGTCACCGCCCCATCTCGGAAAGCCAAGGACGCCTCACCGCTTCAGAAGTTCAGCATTTATCGGAAATTTACCAGATTTACCACCTGCCTTACGTGATTTCTCTGCCCGAATACGCCGAAATCGCCCAGAAAACGGGATTTCAAAACGTAAAAACCGATGATTGGTCCGAAGCCGTCGCCCCCTTTTGGAACGACGTTCTCAATTCCGCCTTCGATCCGGCAGTGGTTTTGGGTATCCTGCAATCGGGATGGGAAACCCTACGCGGGGCGTTAGCCATCGGTTTGATGCGCGACGGCTACCAACGGGGTTTGATTCGTTACGGCGTCCTCTGTGGAACTAAACCCGTGGTTTAGACTGAAAATCGTGAAAAACCCATATTCCTGACAGTTGCATGGATTCTACACCGATCGCCCAATGGCACAAGACTCGATCGATCCTTTATGCCTTTTGGAAGTTTAGCCGCCCCCATACCATCGTCGGTACGAGTTTGAGCGTTTGGGGATTGTTCGCCCTAGCGGTGGGCGTCGGCGAATTCACCACCGCCAGTTTACTTCCGCCGCTGTGGGCGTGGTTGGCGTGTTTGTGCGGGAACCTCTACATCGTCGGTTTGAACCAACTCGAAGATATTGAGATCGATCGCGTCAACAAACCCCATCTTCCCCTGGCGTCGGGGGAATTTTCCCCCTCTCAAGGAAGAGGGATTGTCGGTTTGACGGGAATCGCTGCTCTCGCCGTCGCCGCAACTCAGGGAATTTGGCTGTTTGCGACTGTCGCCGTCAGTCTCGCCTTGGGAACGGCGTACTCGCTTCCGCCGCTGCGGTTGAAACGGTTTCCCTTTTGGGCGTCGTTTTGTATCTTTACCGTGCGCGGTGTGGTGGTGAATTTGGGGCTGTTTCTTCACTTCAACGATGGATTTCCCCTGTCGCCGGAAGTTTGGGCGTTGACGCTGTTCGTGTTGGGCTTTACCTTCGCTATTGCCATTTTTAAAGATATTCCCGATTTCGAGGGAGACAAACGCTATAACATCTCAACCCTGACGATTCGTCTGGGGGCCTCTGCGGTGTCTCGCCTCGCTTTAATTGTCATTTCGCTGTGCGATGTAGCGATGGCGGTGGGGGGGTGGTTGTGGCTTCCCGACGCCAACGGAACTCTCGTCGTGACGACACATTTGGCGGTGTTGGCGTTGTTGTGGTGGCGTCGTCGGAATTTGGATTTGGACGATCGAACTTCGATCTCCCGGTTTTACCAATTTATCTGGAAGCTCTTTTTCCTCGAATACATTATGTTTCCGATGTCTTGTCTGTTGCAGTGAACGGCGAACCCTGTCTCATCATCCCCTCATCCCCTCATCCCCTCATCCCCTCATCTCCTCATCCCCATCTCGCATAATATGAGTGATGCACTCATCCTTAAGGGACTCAACATAAAGGAGTTGTCATGGACGTTAAAACTTTAATTCTCGCGATTACCCCGGTTTTCGTGGTCTTGTGCCTGTTTTTCGGGACGCGGAACGGATACTACGATACCGATAAGTACCACGGAAACGGATCGGCTCACTAAATCCTTGGTTTTTGAGGGATTTAGCTTGAAATAGCCGCGATCGCATCGAGTTCGGACAAACAACGACAAACGACCTCGTTTCCGAACTCTCGATCGAACCCCGTTTTCAAGACCGATCGATCGCACCCGCTCGCGCGGGTGTTTTGTTATGTAACCCTGACATTCAATTGACAGCCAAAGCCGTTAACTGTAATAATAAACACAGACAGAAAACCAATCGTTCATCCTCTTCGCGCCGCACGGCTCGAGTTGTAGAGAGCCAACGGGCGGGAGGACGGAAGTAGGGAGAGATCCTGAAGGAACGCGCCTCTATCGAACCCGATACACAGTCACGACACGTAATGGAGGCGAAAACCATGAAACTCTGCTATCGCGGTATCCCCTACGATTACACTCCCCCTGAAGTGGAAACCACCCCGAGCGATCTGGTGGGAACCTACCGGGGAATTGACGTGCGATTCCGCAATCCCAAGAAACCCTTGGTCTTGCAACCGACCCTCGACCTGAAATATCGCGGCGTCGCCTATCGCACCAACGGCGCACCTGCTGAAGACGCGCCCAAACCGACGGTTCAACCAGAAACCGTTCCGGCACCCGTCGCCGAAGTTGCACCGGAACCCGCTATGGCGGTCTCTTTGCAACAACGGATGCGCGAGTTGATGCTCAAAGGCGAAGTGGCCACGCGCCAACGCCAACAAACCATGTTGAACCGCTTGGCGTCTGAAGTCGGCTTAACGGTCGATGTGGACGAATACTGGCGTCAGTTCCATCGCTTCGTCGATGCGGGCGATCGCGCCACCTACGGTCCGAGTGCAGTGGCCGTAAGCTAAGCTAAAGCTAAGAGAAGAGATTTCGTAACGATAACTGCTAGGGGCAAACGCCGTTTGCCCCGACTAGCACCATGATAAAGCTCGATCGATGAAATTCAGAGATCGAGCTTTTTTCGCTTAAGCTGGGTTTCCACTCACCACAGAGACAGATCCCCCCGCAAAGGTGGGAGACACCCCTGTTTTAAACTTTGATTCTCTATAAAATCTCGGAATTCCTAACGGAAATTTTCGGGATTGAAGCGGGGGTTCTTGGGAGAAGACGGGGCGGGAGAATGGCTGTAATTAGAATCCGTTAACTGCGCACCCGTGCCACCGTCAGCGGGGTCGAGAAACGGTCGCAAGTCTACCCAAGCCGAACTTTGAGGCGCTCGATCGCCCGAAAGTCCGCCCGGTAAATCGATACCCAACAACTCTTCAATTTCGCGAATTTCTCGACCTTCTCCCGTTAACGCCATCACCGCATCGGTGGAAGTTCCCGCATCGGCGAGGACGATATTTTCAAACACTAAATCCCGAGTTTGTTGAGGGTCTTGACCGGGAGGAACCGTCAAAACAATGCGACAGGCGGGATTGGCTTGAGTGGTCACGCAAACGATATCGTAACCGTTTTCGACCGCCGTTCCCAACTCCAACAACCCATCGGGGCGATAGGACTCCAGACGGCGGCTAATTTCCTCACAGCGACGTTGTGGCGTCCATCCGCCGCCGAGTTGCGTCGGCGACGCCCAAGCGTAGCCCCGACCCGGTTGGCTTTCGGGATAGTACATCACCGTGTACTGGTTGTTAATCCCTTCACAGGTGAAGCGAGGGGAACTGGTGTCGGGGGATGGCGGCGTCGGTTCGGACTCCGACGGTTCCGAGGAGGGGGGAAGTTCGGGAATTTGCGCGATCGCCGTTCCCATCGTTCCTAAGAGAACCGCGACGCCGACCGCCAGAGAGGTTTTCGGACCGATCGATCGAGCAATAGAGTTAAACATAGTCCATCAAATCGTAACAGCACGGCGGACGACCCCGACGCAACAAGAGGGTTCGCAAGACCGCTCGTTACGTTCAGACGGATTTCTCCGCAAAAAGTTGCCAAAACCCCAGCGAGATCGCCCCAAACTGTACCGTGCTTGACAAAACTTCATCTTTCCCTGCTACCATCGGAAAGTTAATAATCCGCAATCATCTATAAAATACAGAGCATATGACTGCGATCGCTTCAGAGCCGAAGCCTGTCACGACGGTTCCCAAGGAATTTCTCGGACCCCCCGAAGCGTTAATCAATCCAACAGTCTTGTTGATGTTGGGCGCCACGGGATTAGTCGTGTTATCAGTCCTCGGCTACTGGGTTTGGAACTTTCCGGGTTTTATCTGCTTTCTGATGAACGTCACCGCCCTCCACATGGCGGGAACCGTGATTCACGACGCCTCCCACAACGTCGCCCATAAGAATAAAGTCGCCAACGCCGTCCTCGGCCACAGCAGCGCCCTCATGCTCGGCTTCGCGTTTCCAGTCTTTACGCGAGTCCACATGCAACACCACGCCAACGTCAACGATCCGGAAAACGATCCGGATCATTTTGTATCGACAGGCGGACCGTTATGGATGATTGCGGCGCGGTTTTTCTACCACGAAATCTTTTTCTTCAAACGTCGGCTCTGGCGGAAATACGAACTTCTCGAATGGTTTCTCAGCCGAGCCTTCCTGTTTACGGTGGTCGGATTGGGAATTTACTACGGCTTTGTCGGCTACATTTTAAATTACTGGTTTTCGGCGGCGCTGGTGGTGGGATTGGCGCTCGGTTTGTTTTTCGACTATCTTCCCCACCGCCCCTTTAAAGAACGCGATCGCTGGAAAAACGCCCGCGTCTATCCCAGTCGCATCCTCAACGTGCTGATTTTGGGACAGAACTATCACCTCATTCACCATCTCTGGCCCTCGATTCCCTGGTACGGCTATCAAGGAGCCTACTACGCCACCAAATCCCTCCTCGATGAAAAAGGCGCCGATCAATCTCTGGGGATTTTTCAGGGGGGTAAAAACTTCTTTAGCTTCCTCTACGACGTATTTTTGGGGATTCGCTTTCACAGTAACAAGGCGAAAGTAAAATAGGTGTGGCGATCGATCCCCCTTTCGACGCGATGGTGAGAATTGTTACAATGTATTAAGCGATCTCACATCGGTGGCAGATTTTTTATGGATGTTCGAACCGCAACACCGCCCAAAGGCGCGATCGAAACCGCTCCGGATTCTCTCGAAGCGTCCGATCGACCCCTTGAAGAAGCGTTGCTCGAGCCGATCGAAGGAAACGACGACTTCGACGACGACAACAAAGCCTTACGCTACGACCCCGAGATGGTTTCGGCTCGCTATCGCAAGCGGCCGTTTCGCGTCTGGGGTCGCTTCTTAGAAATCGTCTGGCCGTTTCTGATGTTCTTCCTGAGTCTGTGGTGGGATCGCCGGACGGGGAACACAGCCAAACACGAAGGCCGCCGAGCCGTCCGCTTGCGGGAAATCCTCACCGAACTCGGTCCGGCGTACATCAAAATCGGACAAGCTCTCTCGACGCGCCCCGACTTGGTACCGCCGCTGTACCTGGACGAACTGGGTAAACTACAAGACCAACTTCCGCCGTTTCCCAACGAAGTGGCCTATCGCTTCATCGAAGAAGAACTCGGCGCACCTCCCGATAAAATTTACGCCGAACTCTCCGAGCGTCCCGTCGCGGCGGCGTCCTTGGGACAGGTTTACAAAGGAAAACTCAAAAGCGGCGAAACCGTGGCGGTGAAAGTTCAGCGTCCCGACTTGCTCGAACGAGTCGCCCTCGATATCTATCTGCTGCGAACTCTGGCGCAAATCACGCAGAAGACCATCACACGGCTTCGCAGCGACCTCGTAGCCATCATGGACGAGTTCGCCTGTCGTATTTTCGAGGAAATGGACTACAGCCACGAAGCCCGCAACGCCGAACGCTTCGCGTCGCTGTACGGTCACGTTAAAGGCATTTACGTCCCCTGCATTTACGAAGACTATACCCGTCGTCGCGTGTTGACGATGGAGTGGATTACGGGAACGAAACTCACCAACCTCGAGGCGATTCGCGAACAGAACATTGACGCCCGACATATCATCGAAGTGGGGGTGCAATGTTCGTTGCGACAACTCCTCGAACACGGCTTTTTCCACGCCGACCCCCACCCCGGAAATCTGCTGGCCATGCCGGACGGACGCTTGGCGTATCTGGATTTTGGCATGATGAGCGAGGTCAAGACCTATCAGCGTTACGGCCTCATCGAAGCGGTGGTTCACTTGGTCAACCGAGATTTTGAAGGGTTGGCGCAGGATTACGTCAAGCTGGAGTTTTTGACGCCAGATACGGACCTGACGCCCATCGTTCCGGCGTTGGCGTCGGTGTTTAACAACGCCTTGGGGGCCAGCGTGGCGGAGTTGAACTTTAAGAGCATTACCGACCAGTTGTCGGCGTTGATGTACGAGTATCCGTTTCGGGTTCCGGCTTATTACGCCCTGATTATTCGATCGCTCGTGACCCTCGAAGGGATTGCGATTAACGTCGATCCGAATTTTAAGGTGTTGAGTAAGGCGTATCCTTATGTGGCGAAACGGTTGCTGACAGACCCGTCGCCGCAGTTGCGATCGTCGCTGCGAGAGTTGCTGTTTAAGGAAGGACAGTTCCGCTGGAACCGTTTGGAGAACCTGTTGAGAAACGCTAAAGACAGTGACGATTACGATTTAGCTAATGCGTTGAATCAGGCTTTGGACTTTCTGTTTTCCGAACGGGGCGAGTTCATCCGCGAGCGCATTGTGGACGAAGTGGTGAAAAACGTCGATTTGCTGTCTCAGGATGCGGTGCAGAATACGAATACGGCGTTACGGGACTGGTTGAACTTGTCTCGCAACGGTAGCCGTCCGGCGCAACCGCAGAAAATGACGGAGAGCGATCGAGAAAACCTAGAACGGGTCAAGCGGATTTGGGACATCCTGCAAGATACCCCCGGTTTCGACCCCATGCAACTGGTGCGTTTGGTTCCCGACTTGTTAGCTAAACCGGAAACGCAACAGATGGGACAGGAAATCGTAGGGAATTTGGCTCAGCGAGCGGCGGCGCGGTTGATTCGCAGCGTCTTCCTCGCCGATGAGCCGAAACGCCAGGCTCCCGTTCGCTATTCCAACAAACGCGCCTTACCTCCGGCGCGATCGGCTTAGGGATTTCGCCGTCTCGATCGTTCGGTTCTCCACTTGCTCGTTGGAAAGTTTTTCGCCGCCGCGTTTGAGGCAACGCGGCGGCGTCTTTTCGTCAAAAGCAGTCGTGAAAACCGTCTTCCGTCGCCGGATTCCCGATATCTGACCCCCTGGCACGTTAGAATATTTGTACTATAATGAGAACTGTAAGGAAAAAAAAGGAACGACATCGCGCCATACAGGGGGCCTTAATGGTTTCGACGTGTTGGAGAAATCCGAAGCGTGATGCAGGCCGAGAGTGAGTCTCCTCTCGTAAATCCAAGGCTCAAACTAAAAAGTAACTGCGAACAACATCGTTCCTTTCGCTCGTAAGGCAGCTGCTGTTGCCTAAAAACCTCTAACAGGTTCGAGCACTCATAGTCTGACTCCGTTAAGGGCTATGGGTAAACCCCAACGGATGCGCTAGTTCGTCGCCTCTGGTCGGCGCTCTAGCAAAGACTCTACCAGAGCATCCCGCCATCCGGGATAATGGATGGTCCCCGCTCTGAGGGTAAAAAGAGCTAAGCCTGTGAACGATCGTGAGGTCACTACCCAAGGCGGACACGGGTTCGATTCCCGTAGGCTCCATTTCAAACGCTCACTGAATCCCCAATTTGATAAGCGACCCGGTTTCTTTGGAAATTGGGTCGTTTTTTAGGGAGGGGATGAGGGGATGAGGGGATGGGGAGATGGGGAGATGGGGAGAAACTGTTCTCTGTTCCCTGTAAAAGCGGTTTTTGGGATTCGATCGAATTGAAATTGTTCGATAGTTTTTGATTTATTTAAATTATACGAAATTATAACAAAATAAAGCTCTGTTGCCTTGGGACTGGTATAACGTCTGAAATGCCTTGAAATTATCTCTAAGGTGGCTTTTATCTCGTGATTGCTGAAATCGCTCTCGGGTTGAGTCGATCGATTTCCTCAAAATAATTTACAAAAAGTTGAAAATATTTAAAATAAAAAACATTTTATCGTTTTAATAAAAAATGACTCGAAGAGTGACAGTTTGTCGAAAAATAAGATACGGTTTGTGTAGCGATTTCAAAAGCGTTTTAATTACTCAAAATGTCCGATTCGATCGATCGACCGGGAATTGACCGCGTTCCGATAATACGACCGTTTGCGCCCCAGCCTACGGCTGACGGATCTCGTACCTTTTACTCTGAGGAATTTGGCGAATTTTTTCACTCGCATCACGGCGCCAAACAAGAAGCCGAGTCGAAATTCGTTCGATCGACCTTTCTACACGAACAAGCGAGAAAACCGGTTATCCATCTTCTGGATATTTGCTACGGATTGGGTTATAATACCGCCGCCGCACTCGAAACGATTTGGCGGGAAAATCCCTATTGTCAGGTGGTTTGGATGGGTTTAGAATCCGACGCAACGGTAGCATCCGCCGCCATTACGCATCACCTTCTCGACGATTGGTCGAACGACGTACAATGGCGTTTGGCGGAAATCGCCCGACATCAGGAGTTTGAAGACACTTATTTTCGCGGGAAACTCTGGTTGGGAGACGCGCGAGATACGATTTTAAAGGTGCGCGAGTCGGGATTTGGCGCCGATGCGATTTTTCTCGATCCCTTTTCGCCGCCGAATTGTCCGCAGTTGTGGACGGTGGAGTTTTTGCGCTATGTCGCCGACTGTCTGAAACCAACGGGGTATTTAGCCACTTATTCCTGTGCGGCGTCGGTGCGATCGGCGTTATTGGAAGCGGGGTTGAAAATCGGTTCGACGTCGCCTATGGGACGAAAAACGCCGGGAACGGTCGCCAGTTGGAGCGATCGCAAGCTTCCGCCACTGTCGCAACGGGAGTGGGAACACTTACAAACTCGCGCCGCTGTTCCCTATCGCGATCCTACGTTGTCAGACGTTCCCGAAACCATCCGAAACCGCCGTCATGGGGAACAGGAAACCAGCGATCGCGAACCGACAACGCAGTGGAAAAAACGCTGGAAATCTTCAAATAGTTGATAATTGACAACTTCTCCCCATCCCATCATCCCATCATCCCATCATCCCGATCTAGGGGGATCGAACAGACGGTTTGGACGGGGAAGGCTTCGACGAGTCCGATTTCGCATAGGGTTACGTTGTCGAACAAATCGCTCGATCGCACGATTTCGAGTGCTTTGGCGATTTCGTCCGGTTTGAGGTGTTGTGCGATGGTGCAGTGGGGAACCCAGCGATGGGGTTGGTAGTATTCGATCGATACAGCGTCGATCGCTTTCAACTGTTGGTGAAATTGCTGGTGTAATTGTAAGAGCGATTGGGTGACGACGGGGGCGAGGAAGATAATCCCTTCGTCGGTGGGAAATACGCCGACGGAGGAAAATTGTAATTCCAAGCTGGATTCCTGTCGGGAAATCGTTGAGACGAGGGTGGCGAGTTCGCTGGCGTTCCCGTCTGCGAGAACGGCGAGACTGATGTGGGGACGAGAGTGAAATCGCGCGGGGCTTCCCGAGGCGATCGATCGCACCTTTTCCCAAAGCTGGCGAATTCGGTTGGAGGAGTTTTCGTCGAAATAGAGTTCGACGGAGTAGGTTTTGTGAGACAACATGGTACTTCGATCGACCCAAATTCCACTGTACTCTCGATTCTCTCTAGAAACGAACTAGAAACGAAGCCGATTCGACAAAATCGACTAGAGAAGACGCACGGTGTCGGGAACGGAGGACAAACACAGTTGTAACAAAGGATCGTCAGGGGAACGTTCGTAGGCTTCGATGTAGAGTTGCGTTAACAGATGGCGCACTCGTTCGCCGGAAAGGGTTGGGCTGCGGTATCCCGGCGCGATCGCCAACAGCATTTCTGTGGGGAGATCTCCGGCTAACGGTGGAAGGATATACCGCACGTTTTCGAGGAATTTCGCCCCGAGACGGCGGTAAAAGTCCAGTCGTCGGGTGGAAAATTTATCTTCGTCGTTGGGACGTTCGGCTTCGATGAGAAGATAGCGATCGCGCGGTTTGAGGTGTTTCAACAAATCTTTTAAAAACGCCGAACCGATTCCGCGATTGCGATAAGCGGCGTCGGTGGCGATATAACCGAGGAGAACGAGATCGCTATCCTGAAGGCTGTAGAGAATTGTCATGAAGACGACGGTTTCGCCGTCTTTTCCAATCCAGAGTTCGTAAACGCCTCGGGTGATGCGATCGATAACTTTTGCGCGGCTGACTCGTTCCCTGGCTGGAAACGCCGCTTCGTAGATGTCAAGCGCCCTGGCGCAGTCGTCGCCGCCAACGTCGTCGGTTTGGAAAAATCGAATCACGGGAAACTTCCACTCAAACGATTTTCGTATCGTACACCCGAAACCTAGGACTCTTGGGGATTTTCCCCATTCTTCCGATTGTCGTCTCGATTGTCTGGTTTTTGCAAACTCTGTACCATCGCCTCTCGTCGCTGTTGGATATCGGCGGCGTTGGGGCTGAGTTTTTCGGCGATTCCGTAAGATCGAATGGCTTCGATGGGGCGGTGGAGTTGTTCGAGGATGTCGCAGCGTCGTACCCAGGCGTCGTAATTCCCCGGTTGTAGCTGAATGGCGCGATCGATGGTGGCGAGGGCTTCCGGGTAGCGCATCAGTTTCAATAAAACCTCACTGCGTTTCAGCCACAGCGGAAGGCGATCGGGCCATAGCGTCAACGCCAAATCGTAAGTGTTGAGGGCGTCTTCGTAACGTTCTAAGCGTTCGAGGAGGCTTCCCTGTTTGAGGCGAACGGAAATTTGAGTCGGTTGGAGTTCTTGGGCTTGGTTGTAGGTGGCGATGGCCTCGTCGTAGCGTTTGAGTTGTTCGAGACAGTGGCCGCGTTCCAGCAGCGCCCGATAGGACCACATATCCACAGGTAAGGCCACCTGTACCACTTTATCGTAAGCGGCGATGGCCTTATCGTACCGTTGCAAGTTAGCTAAGACTTCGCCGCGATAGTACCAGGCTTCGGCGTAATCGGCTTGAATTTGAATGGCGTTGTCAAAGGCGATAATGGCGTCTCGATCGCGGTTGAGGAGATAGAGGACTTTTCCCCGTCCCAGCCAACTGGGGGCGAAATCCGGGTTGAGATGAGTGGATTTGTCGAAGGCGTCGAGGGCTTCGGAATATTTTTGACTTTCGTAGAGGGCGATGCCTTTACCGTACCAGGCTTGGGCGGAGTTCGGCTGAAGTTCCAAGGCGCGATCGAAACAAGCCACCGCCGCTTCTCCCCATTGGTGGCGCATGGCCATCCCTTTGAGAATCCAGGGTTCTACAGCGTTGGGTTGCTGTCCGATGGCGCGATCGTAAGTGGCGATCGCTTCCGTGTAGCGTTGAAGAGATTCGAGGAGGCGTCCCCGCGTCAGCCACAAATCCACCCGTTCCGGTTGCAGTTGTAAGACGCGATCGAGGGCGGCGAGGGCGTTATCGTATTGTTGCAAGAATTCCTCGCACTGAGCTAATTTCAGCCACAGCAGCCAATCCTGGGGGGACAGTTGCGTGGCGTGGCGATAGGCGATCGCCGCCTCGGAAAACTGGCGAATTTCCACGAGTAAATCCCCGAGGTGACTCCACGCGGGGAGAAGGTTGGGTTTCAGGCGCAGGGTTTGGCGATAAGCGTCGATGGCGTCGTTATATCGCCGCAGTTCCGCGAAGCCTTGGGCTTGGTAATACCAGGGTTCGTAGCGGTTGGCCTGGATTTGGGTGGCGCGATCGAGGGAGGCGATCGATTCTTCGTACCGCTGCATTTGATATAACAGGCGTCCCCGCAGCAACCATCCCCAAACGTCGTTGGCGTTGAGTTGGAGGGCGCGATCGTAAGCGGCGAGGGCTTCGCTGTCGCGGTTGAGTTTCGCCAACGCCTGACCCCGCCGCAACCACGCCGGACGAAATCGCGGGTTGAGTTGGAGGGCGCGATCGTAGCAAACCACAGCGTTTTCGTACTGGCGGGATTGGTACCAGCGATTTCCTTTTTTATATTCTGGGGAGATTCCCAACAGACGAGAGGACATCCCCGCCATCCACTGTTTGACGCGCTGTCCCAGGGGCGGTTGAGGGGGAGTCCCTTGCGGTTGGGGTGGGGGAGGGGAAGACGCTTCGGTAGTGGAACCCGTCACCGTCTCGGGAGTCGAGTCGGTGTCCGGTTGCGACGATGACGCGTTCGCCTGAAGGTCGAATCCGGATGGGTTCGTCATATCGATGGTGCGGTAAACCTCGTTGGATGGTGTTATTATAGGCGCTTCGAGCGAGAGTCAGCAATTCTGAAAACGGGGCGATCGATCGGGCGTTAACTCTGATACCATCGAAAGCGATCGCAAAAAGATCGATCGCCGTTTTAACCTCTTTTTTTTATCCTTTATTTTATCCGATTTAATTCATGGACTTTTCGGCAGTTCGTCAGAGCGATACCTCTGGTAATTTTTTACGAAAATCGCAAGATTTACAGGCTGAAGTTTCTCGGTTAAAGCGTGAAATTCAAGAAAATCCTGAAGCTTACAGTCTTTACGAAAAGCTCGGCGGCTTGTTGGAGAAGCTACAGAATAAATCAGCGGCAATGACGGCTTATCAAATCGCAGTCCGCTTGGGAACAAATACCGCGAATACTTTTTTTCGCATTGGGTTTTTATATCAAAAGCAAGAACGATACCGCGACGCTATACCATTTTATTTTAAGTGTTTGCAATTTCAACCCAAGTCTTGGATGGCCATTGCAAACCTTTCGTCTTCGTATTTTGGCTTAAAAAATTACGATAAATCCCTAGAATACCAAGATTTACTCAAAAAAGTCGATCGCGATCGCGTCAATACTGGTATCTACCAACTTCTCGGAAAGCACTATTTAGAAACCAGCCAGTTTTCAAAAGCCGTTCGTTGTTGTCAGTCGAGTTTAGAACTCGCCCCCAATGCAAATAGCTATACCAATCTTGGGATTGCTTATCGAAAGTTGGGGGATTTAGAGAAATCGATCGAATCCTATCGTCAATCGTTGAAAATCGACCCCGATTCAAGTTGGACGCATTTCAGCTTGGGAAACGTCCTGTCTCAATCCGGGCAAAATATACAAGCCTTAGAAAGCTATAAAAAAGCACTAATTCTTTATCCCAGTCGAATAGAAATTCACGAAAGATGTGGGGTTGTAGAATTAAGACTTGGTAACTTAGAATCCGCATTAAATTATTATATAAAATACCTAGGCTTTTGTCAAGATAATTACAAAATATATCAAGCGATCGCCCGAATTTTTCAGCAAAAAGGACAAAAACAAGCGGCTCAACTGTGCCTTCAAGGAAAACTTCCGCCCCAAATCGAATCGAAAATCGAGCATTTTAACGCCACTCGTTGGGAATCGTCGAAGCTGTCCGCAAAATCCTTCGATCGCTATTCCATTTACGAACCGGAAGTCTTTCAAATGTCGCCACCCAAAACGGTCGATCGAACCCTTCACCCCACCTTTCGATCGCAAAAGCGATATCTCCCCGAAAACTTCGTCTTAAAAATTCCCAACGGGCAAGCCTTATACCACTTCGACACCAGCATTTCAACATCAGACAAACAACTGGTATCTGACGTTTCCTCAGCTCGAGATATTTTGCGCCTAGAAAATCAAACTCCCAATCAACACATAAACGGACGAGTGGCATTTATTCCGTTGCGACTTGGCGAAAATTACTATCACTGGACGTTTGACATTTTACCCAGGCTCCACTTGCTCAGAAAAGCGGGATTCGACTGGAATTCCCTCAATGCGATCGTCGTCAACCCGATTCAATTTCCCTTTCAACGACAAAGCCTCGAAGCCTTAAACATCGATATCAGCAAAATTCGCGACGCCAACGGCTTAAACTTTACAGCAGACGAACTGCTCGTTCCCACCTTAATAGGAGACGTAACGAGTACCCCAACAAAATGGATCTGCGAGTTCTTACGAGAGATGTTTCTCCCGAACCCTCATCCCCAACCGACTCAACGCATTTACCTACGCCGTCAAAATACCAAATATCGCCGCGTTCTCAACGAAGAAGAAGTCATTCGATTTGTTGGAGAATACGGCTTTAAACCCGTTTCTTTAGAACAACTTTCCGTTCGAGAACAAGTCCAAACTTTGGCGACAGCTGAAGCCGTCGTCGCGCCTCACGGCGCCGGAAACACAAACTTAGTCTATTGCGCTCCCGATACGCCAGTCGTCGAAATTTTCGCCCCCGATTACGTCGTCGATTACTATTGGGCGATCGCCGATCGCGTGGGACTCGATTACGCCTATCTCCTAGCGGACGATCCCGCTACCTACCACCTTTCACGAGGGGAACGTCCGCCGCAATATTTCGGTTCTCACTGTCAAGATATTGTGGTGAATCTCGAAGCCTTAGAAGCCATTTTAAAAAAAGTGGGAGTCGATCGATCCCTTGCGTCCCGCCGCCCGCGCTAAAATAAAATCCGAAATCCAAGTATCTGCCGTATCCCGTTATAGCTCAACCCAAGCACTTAACAGAACCTTATATGGTTTCCGATTCTCCAACTCCCACCGAACGCGACGTTGTATCCGAACTGACAGAGACTTCCGAACCCACCCCCTCCGGAGGACTCAACCTGCACCGCCACATCCGCCTCAAAAGCGACGGCGGCCACCTCATCGTTCAGCTTCCGCCTCAAAGCGACAGCGACGCCGCCGGAGAATTGACTTGGCTGGAATTGTGGCAGCAACTCAAACATCGCCTGCAAGCCAGCGATCGATCCTGGCAACCCAACACCCGCGTTCGCGTCATGGCTGGCGATCGACTCCTCGACAGTCGCCAACTCCAAGAACTCGACGACGCTCTCAGCGAGGCACAACTCAAGCTCGATCGCATCTTCACCCGTCGGCGTCAAACCGCCGTCGCCGCCGCCACCGCCGGCTATTCCGTCGAACAACCCCTGCCCCAAGACTTACTCCAACAAGACGACGAACCCACCGCAACCGCTCTCGCCGAACCCCTATATCTCCAAACCACCCTGCGATCGGGCACCGAAATCCGCCACCCCGGAAACGTCGTACTCGTCGGCGATGTCAATCCCGGCGCCGAGGTAATAGCAGAAGGCGATATCCTAATCTGGGGTCGGTTGCGCGGAGTCGCTCACGCCGGCGCCGCCGGAAACCGCCAAGCCTTGATTATGGCCTTACAAATGGAGCCGACACAGATTCGCATCGCCGATTCAGTCGCCCGTGCGCCATCCGACAAACCCAGTCAATATTATCCTGAAGTGGCTTACGTCACGCCCCAGGGAATTCGTATTAGTCGAACAACGGATTTCGTTCGTCCGACTTCTACCATTTCCAAAAGCAATTGACGCGATCGCACCCTCGATCGACCCTCGCACCCTGGCGTCACCCCTCGATGTCAGCCTAACCAATGGTACATTGAGACCTGTACGCCAGTTGACGCGATCGACCCAGAGGCCACCCCTCTTTCCTGACCGTATAGTTTTTATCGTTACCACGTAATGAGTCGCATAATTGTCATCACCTCTGGCAAAGGCGGGGTGGGAAAAACCACAACCACCGCGAACCTTGGCATGGCACTGGCGAAACGAAACCGCAAAGTCGTTTTAGTCGATGCCGATTTCGGGCTTCGGAACCTCGACCTGTTGTTAGGATTAGAAAACCGCGTCGTCTATACCGCCGTCGAAGCCATTGCTGGAGAATGTCGGCTCGACCAAGCCTTAGTCAGAGACAAACGCCACAGCCAACTCGCCCTACTTCCAGCGGCTCAAAACCGCATGAAAGACGCCGTTAGCCCCACACAAATGAAACAATTAGTCATGGGGTTAGCGAAAAAGTTCGATTACGTCATCGTCGATTCCCCAGCGGGAATCGAACAGGGATTTCAAAACGCCGTATCCGCCGCTCGAGAAGCCGTAGTAGTGACGACACCGGAAATCGCCGCCGTTCGCGACGCCGACCGAGTTGTTGGCTTACTCGAAGCCAACGGAATTCGCAAAATTCGCCTCATCGTCAACCGCATCCGTCCGGAGATGGTGGAAGCCAACGACATGATGTCCGTCGAAGACGTACAGGAATTGTTGGCGGTGGAGTTGTTGGGAATTATCCCCGACGACGAACGGGTTATCGTGTCTACTAACCGAGGCGAACCCTTGGTGTTGTCCGAAGACCCCTCTCTCGCCGGACAAGCCTTCGATAATGTCGCCCGCCGTTTGGAAGGCGAAACGGTGGATTTTCTGGAACTGACAACGCCGCCAGAAGGCTTTTTGTCCCGTCTGCGAAAACTTCTCACGTCTCGGATTCTGTAGCTTCAATTCTGTAGCTTGAATGTAATCTTTACTCAAACCACTGGCTGATGTTAATGGAATGGCTCGCCCGATTGTGGCCGCGATCGAACAAAAAAAACAGTCGTAACGACGTCAAACAACGGCTCAAACTCGTGATCGCCCACGATCGCGTTGATTTAAACGCCACAACAGTCGAGGCGATGCAGAAAGAAATCCTCGACGTGGTATCTCGCTACGTCGAACTCGACACAGAAGGGTTGAACTTCGCTCTCCAAAGCGACAAACGCATGACTTCCCTCACGGCGAACCTTCCCATCCGTCGGGTGAAACCCGCCTCCGACGAAGCCTCCTCTGAAACCGAAGAGACGGAAAAGGTTTCCTTAGAAATCGAGTTAGCCAGTCCCAGCGAACCCGCTGAAGTGGAAGAGGCGACAGCGGAAGAAGCGGAGGAGGAGACGGAGAAAACTCAAGATTGAACGGAGTATGGGTCGAAGGGCGATCGAATTTTGCGTATATTAAATACTGTTAAGCAAGATCGATCGCACTCAAACAACAAACCCGTGAACCTCCAACAGTCTTTCAAACTCAATTATCTCCATCAGTGGTTAACCGACGACTCCCTCAGTACCCTCTGGGAAGACAGCCTAACAGTATTGTGGGGAGACTGGCTCGATTTACGAGTTCGCGTCGCTCAAGTCGCCGCCTCCGGACTCATCTCGCCGCTGATTTACATCGTCGCTTTCGGCTTGGGATTGGGGAGTTCCATTCGTCCCGGCACTGCCATCGGTGGCGATTACAGCAGTTACCTACAGTTTATTTTACCGGGGATGGTGGCGTTATCGTCCATGGCTATTAGCTTCGGCGGTACCACCTTCTCTATTTGCGGCGAACGCCTTTATAGTAAAACCTTTGAAGAAATCCTGCTGCTCCCGGTTCATCCCCTGGCGTTGCACCTGGGTAAAATGATGGCTGGAATCGTCCGAGGGTTGATGACTTCGGTTTCCGTGATGGTGGTTTCTGTGCTGTTTCTCGGTTTTTCGGGCGGCGGATTTCCCGTGATTTGGAGTTTCTTCAATCCTCTATTTTTACTGGTGTTAGTGTTAAACTGCGCCGTATTTTCCGGCTTAGGCGTTATCGTTGGCTTAAACGTAAAATCCATTGAAAGCGTCGGTTTGCTCAACAACTTTCTCATCGTTCCCATGTCGTTTTTAGGGGCGACATTTTTCGACCCCGCGACGCTTCCCACAGCTTTAAAAGTGGTGGTGTTTTGTTTACCGTTGACTTATACCAGCGTTGGATTGCGCTCTGCGGCTTACGACTCGTTTTCTAATTTTACCTGGTTTAGTCTTCCGGTGTTGTTGGTAGTGGCGATCGTCTTATCCTTTATCGGAGCCTATCAATTTTCAACGCAACAAGATTAGTCAGTAATTAAGTAGCCGTGTTGTATAAAATGCGGCTACTACGAGATTTATTAAAACTCGATGGGTTGGATAATTCACCACATAGAAACAGCGTACACAGACAGTTTTGGGGTGTACCTCACCTTACCTTAAAAAAAATAACCTTCGCGTAGGTTGGATGAAACGGAGTGGAACCCAACAGCCACTCGTTCGCTGAATTTAGATTTTGAAAATTCCCCCGAATCTCGAGTAAATATGACAGTAAAAAAGGCTCTTCGCCGTTTAGGGTGACAGAAAAACTGACTTCACGAGATTTCAGGGGTTTTGGCTCTCGATTCTCCAGGTATTTGTATTTTGCTATACATTTTCCCCCGCAAACGGCGGAGACCCGTAAAAAAACGATACAACCTGAGTATTTTTGACTTTTAAATAACTCGCTATAAATTGTTTTTTTATTGTCTAAAATAGATTCATAAAATAGATTTATTAAATACACTTTTAAAATATAATTGCTATAGTAGAAACAAGCCGAAACTCCTTTTGAATCTTATGCCATTTGAATATCCGCAAACGAAAACCATCGAACAAGTCGATACCTATCACGGTACAGCCATTAGCGACCCCTACCGCTGGCTAGAAGACCCCGATTCCGACGATTCTCGGGCGTGGATCGACGCGCAAAACCAACTGACCTTTAAATTCCTCGAAAACATCAAAAGCCGTTCAAAAATCAAAGAGCGCGTCACGCAACTTTGGAATTACGAAAAATACGGCACGCCGTTTAAACGCGATCGACGCTATTTTTACTTTAAAAACGACGGCTTGCAAAACCAAAGCGTTCTCTACGTTCTCGACGACCTCGACGGCGAACCTCGCGTTCTTCTCGACCCCAATACCCTCTCCGAAGACGGAACCGTTGCCCTCAACAACTACGCCGTCAGTGAAGATGGAAAATTACTCGCTTACGCCCTCTCTTCCTCCGGTTCCGACTGGCAAGAATGGCACGTTCGCGATGTGGAAACGGGCAAAGATTTACCAGATTTGGTGAAGTGGAGTAAGTTTTCTGGCGCGTCTTGGACCCACGACAGCCACGGCTTTTTCTATAGTGGTTACGACGCCCCCAATGAAGAAAGCCAGTACGAAGACGTTAATTACTATCAAAAACTCTACTACCACCGCATCGGAACGCCGCAATCAGAAGATTTGCTGGTGTACGATCGACCCGATCGAAAAGAATGGGGCTTTAGCGGCTTCGTCACCGACTGCGGACGCTATTTAATTATCTCCGTTTGGCGGGGAACCGAACCGAAAAACCTGATTTTCTACCGAGATTTACAAGATCCCGAATCCTCGATCGAAGAACTGATTCCCGAATTCGAGGCACAATACGATTTTGTCGGAAACGACGGTCATATTTTCTGGTTCCGAACCGATCGCGACGCCTCCCGCTACCGTCTCATCAGCATCGACACGGTGACGAAACAACAGCGGGAAATCCTTCCGGAAGGGGAAAACACCCTAGAATTCGTCTCGGTTCTCAACCGTCAGTTCGTGGTGGAATATCTCAAAGACGCTTGCAGTCAAATTCAGATTTTCAACCTCGAAGGTGTCTTGATTCGAGAAGTCGAACTTCCCGAAATCGGTTCCGTGGGGGGATTTGGTGGAAAACCCGAAGACACAGAAACCTTTTACAGCTTTACCGGATTTACCACGCCGACGACGATTTACCGCTACGACATGACGACGGGGGAAAGTACCGTTTTCCGCCAACCGACGGTGGATTTCAACCCCGACGATTACGAAACCCAGCAGGTTTTCTACCACAGTCAAGACGGAACGCGGGTTCCGATGTTTATCGTTCACAAAAAAGGGATCGATCGAAACGGAAACAACCCCACCTATCTCTACGGTTACGGCGGCTTCAACATTTCCCTAACGCCGATGTTTTCCGTCGGATTGCTAGTGTGGATGGAACTCGGCGGCGTCTTGGCGATTCCCAACCTGCGAGGCGGCGGCGAATACGGCGAAACTTGGCATCAAGCGGGAACCAAACTGAACAAACAAAACGTTTTCGATGACTTTATCGCAGCAGCGGAGTGGTTAATCGAACAGCGATATACCGCTTCAGCGAAACTCGCCATCGGCGGCGGAAGTAACGGCGGCTTGCTGGTGGGGGCTTGTATGACGCAACGTCCCGATTTGTTTGCGGCGGCGATTCCCGAGGTGGGAGTGTTGGATATGTTGCGTTTCCACAAGTTTACGATCGGTTGGGCTTGGTGTTCCGATTTCGGTTCGCCAGACGACCCGGAGGAGTTTAAGGCGTTGTACGCTTATTCGCCGTTGCACAATGTCAAATCGGGAACGGCGTATCCGGCGACGTTGTTAATTACCGCAGACCACGACGATCGCGTGGTTCCCGCCCACAGTTTCAAGTTTGCGGCGACGTTACAAGCGGCGGACGCGGGGGAAAACCCGATTTTGATTCGCATTGAAACGAAAGCCGGTCACGGGGCTGGGAAACCCACGGCGAAACGGATTGAGGAAGTGGCGGACAAGTGGGCGTTTTTGACTCAGGTTTTGGAAATGGCTTGATGGGATGAAACGAGGGTTTCGCGAAGTCCCCGGATGAGACCAGATCCCCGGAATCTTGGAGATTCCGGGGATCTTTTTCACTCATCATCCCATCATCCCCTCACCTCATCATCCCCTCATCCCATCATCCCCTCACCTCATCATCCCTCAATGGGGAGTTCGATAATAAATTCCGTTCCGCTGTTGAAGGTGGATTCAAAGGAGAGGCTTCCACCGTGGTTTTCAGTAATGACTTGATAACTAAGGGACAAGCCTAAACCTGTCCCTTTTCCCGTCGGTTTAGTGGTGAAGAACGTCTCGAAGAGATGGGGTTTGACGTCTTCGGGAATTCCACGGCCGTTATCTGCAATGCAAATCGCCACGCGATCGCCCCGTTCGTCGGTAATGCGTTCGGTCCGAATGCGAATGAGATTGGGATTGTCTTGAATCTGGCTGAAACTGCGTCCCTGGTTGGATTCTTCTAAGGCGTCGATGGCGTTAGACAACAGGTTCATAAACACCTGGTTCAACTGACCGGGACGACAGGGAACGAGGGGTAAATCGCCGTATTCGCGAACCACTTGAATTTCGGGGCGACTGTCGTTGGCTTTGAGGCGATGTTTGAGAACCACGAGGGTACTGTCGAGTCCTTCTCGAACGTCGAAGAGGGTTTTGTCGGCGTCCAATCGGGAAAACTGACGTAGCGAGGTGACGATTTCTTGAATGCGATCGACGCTGACTTTCATCGACCCCAACATCGGCGGTAAGTCTTCGATGAGAAATTCTAGGTCGATGTCTTCGGCGTGTTCTTGGATTTCTGGGGCGGGGTTGGGAACGTATTGATGATAGAGTTCCAAGTGTTCGCGGAGGTCGCGGACGTATTCTTCAACGTGGTTGAGGTTTCCCGAAAGACAGCCAAGTGGGTTGTTGATTTCGTGGGCGACGCCGGCGACGAGTTGTCCTAAGCTGGAGATTTTCTCAGTTTGGACGAGTTGGGATTGGGTTTTTTGCAGGGCGTTGAGGGTTTGTTCGAGTTGTCGAATTTTTTCCCGTTCGCGGGTTTCGGCGTGTTGGCGTTTGATTTCGGCGATCGTCCGGGCTGCAAACAGGCGAATCAGGGTTTCGGCGTTTTGGCGTTTGGTGGGAGGAAGGGGGCTATCGCTGAAAATGCAGATGTGACTGACGAAGCGGCGAGTTTTGGGATCGCGGAGGGCTAAGCCCAGGTAACAATCGGGGTCGCGAGGATCGCCTTTTGAGGTATATCGGGTTTGGGGGTCGTTGGGAATGCAGTAAACGGACTCGTCGTCGGGGATGGCGGCGGAACTGAGGCGGGGCGGGTTGTCGTTGAGACAAAGAACGTCGTATTCGATCGAATCGCTGAAGTTCCCGTTTTCGCAAAAACACAGCGATCGAACCCCTTGCGGTTGCGTCCCGTTCCACCGAACCACTTCGCCGATGATGGCACATTCGATATCGAGGGAGAGGGTGAGATAGCGGGTAAAGGCGTTGTAGTAAGCTTCTCCTGTGACAGATGCTGTCGCGGCGATCGCATCGGTTAACACCGAAGGCGATAAAAACGTAGGGTTAAACGTCCCGTCGTCTAATTGCAGGGTATCGAGGGGGGCGACATCGCGATCTGACATTTCCAGTGGCTGAGGTTGCAGCGTGAGTCTCGTTCTGAGACGATCTCAGGGTTTGAGTATAGGCTGAAAAGAATTCTTAAGATACGATCGAAGTCACAGACAAAGGGGGATGTATCGGTCATGTCGGATGCTATTCGAGAGGTGGTTCTCGTCGGTGGGGGTCACGCCCACGCCATCGTCTTGCGACAGTTTGGCTTGCATCCTTCTCCCCATCTGCGTTTGACCCTGGTTTCGGACGTGGAACAAACGCCCTATTCGGGGATGTTACCGGGTCACGTGGCGGGATTTTACGACTTCGAGGACTGTCATATCGATTTGAAACCTCTAGCGGAATTCGCTGGGGCGAGGTTTGTTCGAGGACGAGCCAGCGGGGTCGATTTACAAGAGAATATTTTACAGTGCGATGAAGGTCGATCGATCCCCTTCGATAATCTTTCTCTCGACATCGGGAGTACCCCCGCCACCGTCCGCGTTCCGGGGGCGATGGAACACGCCATCCCCGCCAAACCGGTTTCCCACTTTTTGCAACATTGGTATCGCCTGCTAGAAACAGTGAAGGCGAACCCGCAACAACCGCTGAGTTTGGGAATTGTCGGCGGTGGGGCGGGGGGCGTCGAACTGGCGTTAAACGTGCGATCGCGGTTGCATCGGATGTTACAACAAGCGGGACAGTCTTCCGATACCATTTCTCAACAACTGCAATTACACCTGTTTCATCGGGGTTCGGAGTTGATGTCGGGACATGCCCCAGTTGTCCGCCGCCGACTGCAACGACTCCTCGTCCGTTACGGGGTTCGCCTGCATCTCAACGAAAGCGTGGTGGCGGTGAAACCGGGGGTTGAGGTAGTGTGCGAGTCGGGGTTACAGCAAAGGTGCGATCGCCTGTTTTGGGTCACGCAAGCCTCCGCCCCATCCTGGTTAGCAGCGTCCGGTTTAGCTACAGACGAGGCGGGTTTCGTTCTCGTTGGCGACACCTTACAATCCCTGTCTCATCCCCAGATTTTCGCCGCTGGAGACATCGCCACGATGAAACACTATCCGCGTCCGAAAGCGGGGGTGTTTGCGGTTCGTCAGGGACAACCGCTGTTTGAGAACTTGCGGCGGTTGGGGAATGGGGAATCCCTGCGTCCTTACGTTCCGCAAAAGCAGATTTTGGCGTTGATTGGAACGGGAGACGGACGGGCGATCGCTTCTCGGGGAAGTTGGGGATTGGGACCTTGGCGGCTGTTGTGGTGGTGGAAAGATTGGATCGATCGACGGTTTATGACGCAGTTTGAGGGTTTGTCGGGGGAATAAATCTTGGGGTTGCGAGGTGTGAAAACGTCCAGTTTAGATGTTTTTTGTAGTTTTAAAACCTTCAATATTGGTCGGATAAAAATTAAGTGTGTGGAACAAAGCCCGACACTCGCAAGGCTTAGGCTCGTTTTTATTGCGTTGGAATCAATAGATTTTACTAATATTGAATGGGTGTTCGGAGTTTGAGGTGATAAGCAGATTTTATGTCTCCCTACCCAAATTTTGTATTCAAATTTACAAATTACACCCTAATCTCCGAAGACCCTGTTCAATGAGAAACGAAGGGAGATTCACTGATTTTACGAGGCAGCTCGTTTATAAAAAATGAAGCTTATATAGCCATAGGAAATGATTCGTGGCCAAATCCCCGATCGATCCAGGGCTGTGCGAGATCCCCGGCATCTCCAAGATGCCGGGGATCTAGAGACAGATCTAGAGACAATCCGATCTTCGTTCGATCTTGAGTGGAAGGAAATACAATAAAAGTACGAAAAAGTCAATTAATCTTTTCGCCCAATGATAAAAACAATCCGAAACTAACCATATAATTGGAAGATTTCCCAAATCACATCTAAAAAACCCGGCACTTCCAAAATACCGGGTTGAAAGATGACGATTGAGTCAGAAATTTTTTCCAGGTTTTTACCAACTATCGACGATGCTATCCTGTTGAATCACGCGGTTTCCTTCGTAAATGGTAAACGTGCCGTTGTAGGAATCGATAACGTAAGCATACGCACCGCTATTCGCCGAATAAGTGCCGCGTCCCGATACCGCTGGAACCCAATCTAAGCCGTTATCGCTCATACCGCCGTAGTCGTTTTTATCGCGACTGAAGTAATATAAACCATCCGATGCCGAACAGATAAAAACGAAAAAGTTGTTGGTTTCAAACCCCCGCGTCGCCCGCAAACCGTAATCGCTACAAAGGTTCCATTGGGCGAGGCGAGTTTCTGTCGAAACATTGGGGGAAACTCCGGCGATGGCGACGCCACTACTGAACAGAAGGGCGAGGGCTGTCCCCGTTCCTGCTAACGTCGGGAAAATCGGAAATCGAGATCGATCGCCACTCATGACCGTGACTCCAAAAGTAAGAAAGCCTTACTTCTAGCCTAACATTCCAATTTCAGGCGAAAACCCGCTCTCGACAGCTCAAAAATCGAGAACAGGTCGGCGATCGCATGGCTGGGAGGTTATTTTCCCGCCATTTCCTGTTTTTTCTCTTTCTTAAGATCCCGAGATCCGGCGGCTTCGAGTTCCGCATCCATCAAAGTGCGCCCCGTCGCCGCTAAATAAACGTCATCGAGACTGGGGCGAGATTGGGCGATGCCAAACGTCGGAAGTCCCACGTCTTTCAACGCCTGCTGAACTCCCATCAGAGCGTCGCTTTGGGGCGTTACCACCAGGTTGAGGGCGTTTCCTTGGGCGTCGTTGATAATGGCTTCGCGGACGAAGGGCAGTTTTTCGAGGATGTCTTTGGCTTTTTGCGCTTCCTCGAGGGGGGCAAATTCGCGAATGCGGAGGGTGATACGATCGCCCCCCACTTTATCTTTTAACTGCGACGGCGTACCCGTATCGATGACAACGCCGCGATCGATAATCGCCACGCGATCGGCCAGGGCGTCCACCTCTTCGAGATAATGGCTGGTAATCAACACCGTGGTTCCCTGTTCCCGCAGTTGTCGCAGGAAGTTCCACACCGTCACCCGGCTTTCGATGTCCAAGCCTACCGTCGGTTCGTCGAGAACCAACACATCGGGATCGTGAAGGAGTCCCGAGGCTAAATCTAAGCGTTTGCGAAGTCCGCCGGAATAGGTTCCCGTTTTGCGATCGGCGTATTCCCCCAATCCGAGAAGATCGATCGCCCGATCGATCCGTTGGGGAATCTCCTGCTTCGGCAGATGGTACAACGCCGCTTGCAGTTGCAGCAGTTCTCGCCCCGTCAACACCTTATCCAGGGCGACTTCTTGGGCGATATACCCCAACAAACGACGGGCGACTCTCGGCTTTTCCAACACGGAAATTCCCGAAACTTCGATGCGCCCGGAATCGGGATTCGTCAGAGTACACAAACAGCGAATCGTGGTGGTTTTCCCGGCACCGTTGGGTCCGAGTAACCCGAAAATTTCGCCGGGTTCGATGTCAAACGAAACATCCTTCACCGCTTCGATATCGCCGTAGGATTTCTTCAGATTTTCGATGAGAACCGCAGGAGCCATAGTTTAACTGTTCGGTGTTTAGTTTTAATAGTTCGCTGTTCACGCTCCAAAGGTGCGTGACGAGTTGGCCGGTTGGGCGCGAGAAATCTCGGGTCTTTAGGTCACGCACCCTACGACTTCTTCTTAATTTATCGAATTTTGCTGTAGTCGATGCCGTCGCGGATGTCGATGCCTCGTAGTTCCGTAACTCGCCCCGTGAGACCTTCTAATTCCTGACGAACTTGGGCGGAGGTGATGGAATTGAGGGGAACATCGCCTTCTTTGGCTAAGGCGGCGGCGACGCCGACACCCTGTCCGTGGTAGACGTTGGCGGTGTTGATGCGTCCGACGGAAACGGCGATTCCTTCGTACCCCGCAGAACGTCCGGTGACGGCTAAATTTTCGATGTTCTTCGCCAAACCATGTTCGATGCCGAAATTGTACTGCGGCAGCGGCGGAATGGGAATCGACAAGCCGTCTACGCCGCCTCGGAAGTCGAAGTCGTAGGAAAAGGTGCCGATCGAATTTTCTGGTAACGTCCCCCCTTTGATAATTTCTTGTCCCGAGAGGGGATCGACGACATCGCGAACGCTGATGCTGTGGCGGACGTAGACTTCTGGGGGGAACGTCAGCGTTAGGCTGTCGTCTCCGGCGTAGGCTTGCAGCCAGGATTCCACGTGCTGCATTTCCTCGAGCATTTCCGGCGTCGGTTGAAAGCCGTTGGCTTCGATCGATCGCACTTCGTCGGTGGTGTATTTAAACAAAAAGCCATTCCACGAAATCCGTTCTGCACCTAACTCGCAGACGTTGGCTTTGTCCCAGAAAAAGCCCTCGAGAGAAAACCGCTGACCGCGATCGAGGTGGTACGCTGCGCCGATGGCAATACTTTTAAAGTAATATCCGTCTACATAGGCTTGATAAAGCGGTCGCTCGAAGCCTGCTAACCAAAATCCCGCTGTAATGGGATCTTCTTCGGCGTAGATACTCTCGACGATCGCATCGAGGCGAGAACCATCGCTGTGAATTCCCGCTTCCAGGGTTCTCAATTCTTCGATACTCAACCCCTCGACAATCGGAACGATCGAGGTGGCGAGAGTCGATTGTTGCAGTTCCGGACTTTGGGATTCGTAACCGCGATCGTAGGGCATTCCCGCCGCGATCGCGAATTCGGCGTTTTGCGTAGCGTCGATAAAGGAATCCGCCCGCAGCCGTTTGTTATATCCCGTCACCTGGGCGTAGTCGATTCGATCGCCCGCTAAAACCGGCTCCAGCGGCGCGTTGGAGAGCAAACTCACCCCCGCCTCCGCCAGCATTTCCCGCATCGCTCGATCGCCCCGTTCCGCGTCCAAACAAGAGGCCGCCACCTCTGCTTTATCCAAAAACTCCAAAAAACACTGACTGTAAGGCTGAGCGTACCAACGGGGCGTTTTATCAAAGTCCAAATACGCCAGTCCACCCCGCGTTAAAACCCCTCCCAGCATAGCCTCACTGGGCTGAGAACGCACCAAAACCACCTTCGACCCCTCGCCGAGGGTTTTCTTTGCCCAAATCGCCGCACAGACCCCAGGAAGCTCGTCTCCGTACACCACCACATCGTAAGTTTGGTATTGCGGCGGGGTCGGCGTAGGCGTCGGTTCGGCTTCTGACGGCGAGTTCACCGCAGTCAGTGGCGATCGATCCGGCGAAGGCGATTCCGGAGCGATCGCCCCAAACCCAGCCGCCACCAGAGCAGCGATCGCCCCCAATCCCAAAACCGTCCCTCTTCTCATCTCCCCATCTCCTTAGCGTCGGCGATAAAACGGTTTCTTCACCACTTGCGCCGGGTACAGCTTACCGCGTACTTCCACCTCGAGGCTGTTTCCCACTTTAGCCAAGTCCGAACGCACGTAAGCCAAAGCGATGGGATAGCCTAACGTAGGAGACGGTGCGCCGCTGGTGACGCGCCCGATTTCTTCACCGTTATGATAGACGGCATAGCCGTGACGAGCGATATGTCGTCCTTCCATTTTCAGCGCCACGAGTCGCCGCCTCAGTCCCTCCTCACGTTGGCGTTCGAGGAGGGGACGACCGATAAAATCGCCTTTACTGTCGAAATGGACCAACCATTTCAACCCCGCCTCTAAAGGTGTCGTTTGAGTATCGATATCTTGTCCGTAGAGGGAGAGACAGGCTTCGAGACGCAGCGTATCTCGCGAACCCAAGCCGCAAGGCGTCGCTCCCGCCTTGAGGAGTTCTCGCCACAACCGCCGTCCCGCTTCCGGTTCCAGCATCACCTCGAACCCGTCTTCTCCGGTATACCCCGTGCGTGCGACGAAGGCAGAAGTCCCAAAAATCATCGGTTCGCCGTGGCCGAAAAACGGAATTTCCGATAAATCCGTATCGACGAAGTTTTGAAGAACCGCTTCGGCTTTGGGTCCTTGAACGGCGAGGAGAACGCGCGATTGCGTGAAATCTTGTAAGTCAACTTTGTGGCTGCCAAGATGTTGCAAAATCCAAGATTTGTCTCGTTCGCGGGTGGCGGCGTTGACGATGAGGAAAACCCGCTTTTCCCCTTGGTGGTAAACGATCAGGTCGTCGATAATTCCGCCGTCGGGATTGAGAAATACCGTATATTGGGCTTGTCCCGGTTCTAAGCGGTATAAATCCGAGGGAACGAGACGCTGTAATTTTTCGAGAAGGTTGTCGCCTTCCAAGAGAAATTTCCCCATGTGGGAAATGTCGAAAACGCCGATCCCCGTTCTGACCGCTTCGTGTTCTCGTCGAATTCCTTGAAATTGCAGAGGCATTTCCCAGCCTGAAAATGCCGTGGTTTTCGCGCCGGATTCTCCATAGAGGGAAAAAAGTGGAGACCGCGCTAAAGAAGAGGGTTGGGGGGCAGTGGAGCCGTTCGGTTCTGTCACGAAGATAACACCTGCTTTCACACTCAGCGCTTTTCTAAGATACGATACAACGAGGGAGCTGCGATGGTAAGACCGCCACTTAAGTACATATGACTACGCCCAGTACTGCGACTTTTGCCGAACGTCCGTCAGCCATGCTTGCGACTGACCGGGGTAATCCCCTCAGCATCGCCCCGATGATGGATCGTACCGATCGGCATTTCCGCTATTTCATGCGACAAATTACGCGCCGCACGTTACTTTATACGGAAATGCTGACGACGGGGGCAATTCTACATGGAAAACGCGCGAAATTGCTCGGGTTTTCCCCTGAAGAAAAACCTCTGGCGTTGCAACTCGGCGGAGACAATCCGGCGGAGTTGGCACAGTGCGCCCGTATCGCGGAAGATATGGGATACGACGAGATTAATTTGAACGTCGGTTGTCCGAGCGATCGCGTGCAGAACGGGAATTTCGGCGCCTGTTTGATGGCTGAGCCGGAGTTGGTGGCGCAGGCTATCGAATCGATGCGACGAGCGGTTAAAATTCCGGTAACGGTCAAACACCGCATCGGAATCGACGATCGCGATCGATACGAGGATTTGGTCAAGTTCGTCAGAATCGTATCTGAGGCGGGATGCGAGCGATTTACGGTTCACGCTCGCAAAGCCTGGTTAAAAGGACTGTCGCCCAAGGAAAACCGCACGGTTCCGCCGTTGCGCTACGAGGATGTTTACCGCCTCAAACAGGATTTTCCCCATTTGTTTATCGAAATTAACGGCGGGTTTAAAACCCTCGATCGAATCCAAGAACAATATAAATATGTCGATGCTGTGATGGTAGGACGCGCCGCCTACGATACGCCGTTTCTCTTTGCCACGGTCGATCAAGACATTTACGGTGAAACTACACCGCTTCCGACGCGCCGTCAAGTGGTCGAACAAATGCTCGGCTACTGCGATCGATGGGTGGCGCACGGATACAAGTTACACGCCATTACCCGCCATATGCTACAGCTTTTCGCCGGACAACCGGGAACGAAAGCCTGGAAACGCTACATCAGCGAACACGCGCACTTACCCGGCGCCGGTGCGGAAGTGTTGGAAATGGCTTTAGCTAGAGTTCCGAGAGTTTAGGTCAGCACCCCCGGCTGAAGCACGGGGGCTTCATGCCCCCAGCTTCAGGTAGCT
>NZ_JBNGCO010000021.1:48600-51465 GCF_049974805.1 Baaleninema sp. | reverse complement strand
CCTTTTGTTCGGGTAGCTGCCTAATCTCGTCCAAAAGCTGCTCGCGCAATGTCATGATTCTTCTCCTAGATAAATTAGTAGGGGTGTGTTATTGCAATAACACACCTTCGTACCCCACCAGAAAATGGAAATCGCCGTAACGCACCACCCCCACATTTCCACCGTTACGATCGTTCCTGACATCATTATCGCACCATCCACGGAACCCCACATTCAATTGTCCTAACGTACTGGGATATCGTCGCGCCTTTCCCATCATTCGGCTCGTTGCGGCGGCCCCTAACAGGTCTTACCATTTTTATAAGGTGGGGCCGGTTTTGGTCTCCAACACCAACCCTCCACACGCGCAACACCAACGATACCCTCTCCACAACAGCCAAACCCCATCCATCACCCAGGAGTTTGAAATGACTCACACCCTACAACTCAATCTCCCTAACACCGTCAAATTCCACGTCACTCCCGAACAGTTCGCCACCCTCGCCACCCACAACCGCGACCTACGCCTAGAACGCACCGCCACCGGAGAACTCATTGTGAATCCACCCACTGGCTGGGAAACCGGCGAACGCAATATCAACATCAGCGGTCAGCTCTATCGCTGGTACGAAGACAACGACTACCCCGGTAAAGTTTTCGACTCCTCTACCGGATTCACCTTGCCTAATGGTGCCATCTTGTCTCCCGATGCCTCCTGGGTTAGCTCGGAGCGCTGGAACGCCCTCACCGATACACAGCGCGATACCTTCCCCCACGTTTGCCCTGACTTCGTGGTAGAACTCCGTTCCCAATCCGACGCCCTCAAGGTCATACAGGCCAAAATGCAGGAATATCTTGCCAACGGAGCGCGACTCGGTTGGCTCATCGACCCGAAACGCCAGGTTGTCGAAATCTATCGCGCCAGCGCAGAACCTGAAGTGTTGTCGCATCCAGCCAACTTATCCGGCGAAGATGTCCTTCCGGGATTCGTCCTCAAGCTCGATCGCATTTGGACGTAGCCTGAAACTCTAAAATTTCAACTAAAATTTCAACCAAGTAACGCAGCGATCGCCGCTTACCTCTCCGACGCCAATTCCATCAGCGTCACTTCCCAGACGAGGCGAGGTTGTACGTAACTGCGGAGGTAGCCTCGAGCCTCTTCCAGTTTTCGCAACGGTGGCAGGGTTCCGCCCTCCTCACAGTAATCGTGCCAGTAACTTTGTTGCAAATAGTCGAGAAGCCACAGTTGCTCGGTGGTGTCGAGCGCCGAGGCGATCGCTTTGGCGAAGTCGAGAGCGTCTCGCAGGGTTCGCGGGAGATGACGCGCCCGTTGCAGGATTTCGGGGGGAATGGTTTGCAGTTGTTGCCAAGATTCGATCGCCGCCCCAGGACTACCTTGCGCTACAGCTAAAATGGCTCGGTAGTTTAAAATCTCCTGCTGTCCGGTTTCTCGTAACACCTGTTCCATATCTTCAGGAGACAGGCGATAGAACGGAATCCGCTGACAGCGAGAAACGAGAGTCGATAAAAGGGATTCCGCCGAGGGCGCAATCAGAATCAACGTCGCGCGTCCCGGTTCTTCCAGGGTTTTCAGCAATCCGTTGGCGGCGGGTTCTGCCATCGTTTCGGCGCGATCGAGAACGATGACTTTTCGCGTAGCTTCTAAAGGCGGACGACTGAGAAAGGTTCCGATTTCGCGAATCTGTTCGAGGCGGATTTGCGGGGGGGCTTTGCGTTTTAAGCCTTTTTCTTCAGCTTCGGCGGGCGTCAGTAACTTCTGATTGTGGAGATACGTCGGTTCTACCCACAAGAAATCCGGGTGATTGTCGAGGTTGTTGCGGTGGCCGCCGAGGAGCCGTCCCGCAAAATACCGCGCCGCGATCGATCGTCCGATTCCCTCCGGACCGGCGAACAGGTAGGCCGGCGCGATGCGATCGCAGTCGATGGCCGCGTGGATAAATTTCAGTGCAGTTTCTTGGCCGATGGGAATTTGCCGAGGTGACATCGGCGCAATGACTCCGCTTCGCTGAGTAGGTTTTCACGCTTTTGCTTTGACCTTGCATCTCAAGGCTTAGATTCAACAAAAGCGTTCTGTTAAAAAGCGGGCGGCGGGAATCGAACCCGCATCATCAGCTTGGAAGGCTGAGGTTTTACCACTAAACTACGCCCGCACTGTTGCGCACCTGAACTAGAATAACATACTTTTTCTCGAGGGCAAACATTTTTTCAAAATTTCTCGATCGATAGTTTGAGATCGAGGTTAGAGACGACGGGGGAGGGGTTGCCGTTGATGAGATTGTGGGCAGGCTGAAACTGCCAGTTGTCGATGACGGCTTGCAGGAAAAGACGGTATCGATCGCCCATCGCCGCGTTACCGGGTTCTGTCCAAACGCCGACGACTTCGGCTCGCCCGTTGGTTTCGACGATGAGACGCACTCGGAATCGATCGCCGTTGTTTAAGTCCGGTGGGACGATCGATCGATCGAGGGTTTGACGAGACGAGTTGCTGAGTCGGGCGGGATTGTCCGGTCGATCGGGTAATTCGGCAGGAAATTCAGCGGCGATCGATCCGATTCGCCAGCGATCGGGAATTGGCGTCGGAGTCGGAGTGGGAACTGGCGTTGGAATAGGAGTTGGAACTGGTGTTGGAACTGGTGTTGGAACTGGCGTTGGCGTTGGAACTGGTGTTGGAACTGGCGTTGGAACTGGTGTTGGAACTGGTGTTGGCGTCGGAGTGGGAACTGGCGTTGGAATAGGAGTCGGCGTTGGAGTGGGAACTGGCGTTGGAACGGGCGTTGGAACTGGCGTCGGCGTTGGAGTGGGAACTGGCGTTGGAACGGGCGTTGGAACTGGCGTCGGCGTTGGAGTGGGAACTGGCGTTGGAAC
>NZ_JBNGCO010000021.1:0-48500 GCF_049974805.1 Baaleninema sp. | reverse complement strand
CTGGCGTCGGCGTTGGAGTGGGAACTGGCGTTGGAACTGGCGTTGGAACTGGCGTTGGCGTCGGAGTGGGAACTGGCGTTGGAACTGGTGTTGGAACTGGTGTTGGAACTGGTGTTGGCGTCGGAGTGGGAACGGGCGTTGGAACTGGCGTCGGCGTTGGAGTGGGAACTGGCGTTGGAACTGGCGTTGGAACTGGCGTCGGCGTCGGAGTGGGAACTGGCGTTGGAACGGGCGTTGGAACTGGCGTTGGCGTCGGAGTGGGAACTGGTGTTGGAACTGGTGTTGGAGTCGGCGTTGGAGGTAACGCTCCGATCGCATCAGCTTCCTTTTCTATCTCTCGACTATCTTCGGCGACATCGGAAGTCGAAGAGTCTGAAACCGTCGGTTTTGAAGTCGAAGCATTCTCAAAGGCGATCGATCTCTCCACAACCGAAATTTCGATCGCATCGTTTTCCAACCGATTCGACTGCGATCGCCTCGTCTCGAATCCAGCCAAACTGAGCCATCCCAACAAAACCCCGTGAATTCCCAACGACGCCACGCCGAGAACCATCCAAAACCGTAAAGATTCCCGAGACTCGCGCCGACGCCAGCGCACCCAGCGAGATTTTCGAGCCGTCGTAACGGTAAAAAGCACCACGGATATCACCCATCAAACACATTGCCATACCATTCCTTTACGGCGCTGCGTTCGATCGTTCCAGATATTTACTCAAAAACACCACAGTTATGGCGATCGCGCTCAAAATTCCCACCAACACCGCCGCTTCACCATCGTTCCCCATCTGCACCTTCTGATAAATCGCCATCGGCATCGTCTGCGTCACGCCGGGAATGTTCCCCGCCACCATCAACGTGGCCCCAAATTCCCCCAACGCACGACCGAAACTCAAAACAACCCCCGCTAAAATCCCTTTCCACGCCAGAGGCAACCACACCCGAAACAACACCTTCGCCGGGGACTGTCCCAGCGTAGACGCCGCTTTTAAATACACCGGATCGACACTTTCCAAAGCGGCTTTAGTCGTTTTCACCATTAACGGTAGAGCCACCACAGCCGCAGCGATCGCAGCCCCCTGCCAAGTAAACACCAGCGTCCATCCCGTCAGTTCGTACAAAACACCTCCGATCGATCCGTTGCGTCCGAGAAGCACTAACAACAGATATCCCACCACCACCGGCGGCAACACCAGCGGTAACGTGACGATCGCTTCAAGCCAATCTCGACCCGGAAAACGATATCGCGTTAGTAAATAACCGAGACTGCTGCCGATGACGGCCACAAATACCGTCGCGATCGCCGCCACCTGTAACGACAGACGTAGAGCATTTCCGATTTCGTTCATGGCTTTTTTGGGGTTTTATGTAAAGTTATGTAACGATTTCGGGTCGTTCCCGTAAAACTCGCCGATTTTTCCCGAGAGATTAGTGGGGGGGAGTTTCTGGGTCGTGTATCGACGATGTCGAAGCCTGGGTTCGCCGTCGTCATACCTCTCCCCCCCCTTTTCTTCAGCGAACCGTTGCCAAGAGTGCCTGACTTGAAAAATCGGGTGTCGAACCGGAGACCGAGAACTACTTACGCACCGCCAATGAGAATCCAAGTCCGGCGAAGGGATTGTTACCGCCTCACGTACCAACATAGGAATTTTCACAATTGAGTTTGGAGTAACGGCGGCGCTCCTCTGATAGGCTTTAAGTTGTGAAAATCGATGCTCTCGTGAGGAGGTTGCTTTGGAACGGACGTTTGTGATGATTAAACCCGACGGCGTTCAACGTGGACTCGTGGGTGAGGTGATTCGTCGCTTTGAAGCCAAAGGCTTTACCCTGGTGGGTTTAAAGCTGATGGCGGTGAGCCAAGACCTCGCCGAACAGCATTATGACGTGCATAAAGAAAAGCCGTTCTTTAAAGGACTGGTGGAATTCATCACCTCGTCCCCCGTCGTGGCGATGGTTTGGGAAGGTGAGGGTGTCGTTGCTGGCGCCCGTAAGGTTATTGGTGCGACAAACCCCCTCACGGCCGAACCGGGTACGATTCGAGGCGATTTCGGCTTGAATATCGGTCGCAACCTCATTCACGGTTCCGATGCGGTGGAAACGGCCAACCGCGAAATCGCGCTGTGGTTCTCCGAAGACGAACTCGTAACTTGGAAGCCGACGATGATGCCCTGGCTTTACGAGTAACAGTTGGTTCTTGTTGATGAGATGAGGGGATGATGAGATGAGGGGATGAGGTGAAATCCTCTCTCCCTCTCCCCGGCTCCCCCTCTCCCTATTACTCGCTTTGAGTTTCTTCTTCTAGGGAAACTTCGGGATTGCGCTTCGAGAATCCCCAAACAAAAATGATGGCGATGGTGGAAATGAGCATCCACTGAGGCGGAACGATGTCGCTGTCGATCGATCTGACGAGAAGTCGCAAGCCCACTAAGCCAACGGTGAGATAGCCAGCGTCTTCGAGGTGAACGTATTCTTTCAGCCAGCGAATAAACAACCCTGCCATAAATCGCAGGGTAATCACGCCAATGGTACCGCCCATAATAACCAACCACAGGCGATCGGATACGGCGATCGCCGTGGTAACGCTATCGAGAGAAAATGCTAGATCCGTCAGGGCAATCACGGGAATGGCTTGCCAAAGGGAAGCGAATTGCGGACCGCGATGTCCGTCGTCTTCGGCTTCTTCTGAGGAAAAGTAACTGTAGACGAGCCATAGTAGATAGAGCGCCCCCGCCACTTCAAACTGCCAAAACTGGATGACCCATGTGGCGGCAAAAATAAGGGTGATTCTCAGCAGGTAGGCGACGAGCAACCCCAGGTTGAGGGCTTGGCGTTGGAGTTTTAAATCCTCCAGTCCGCTGGCGATCGAGGCCAGGGCAATGGCATTATCCGCCGACAAAACTGCTTCGAGGGCAATTAAAACCACTAAAATTAAAATCGCCTCGATTTCGAGATTGGGAGAGATGTCAATAAGTCGATCTAGCATTAAGAGTTAGTACCAGAACACCGCAAACAAACGACCGCAGGCTCGTGCTGGAACGACGGAACCTCGGAACAAACTTCTTCCCCTAACCATAGCGTTTTACTGGCCATCTGGGGAGGAGGCGTTTTCGGGAAGAGGGAAGAGGGGAAAGGAAAGAGAGGAACGCAGCCCTTGAGTATCTCGGGAGTTGTTCGAGCTAGTCTGCGTGCTGACTGCTTGCTGTTGTCGTTCCGCCTCGGCCGCAAATATTTCCCTGTGGGCAGTTCGGCTCGCTCCCGCGCCCTGTTGAGTTTTTTATCGGTTTTGTGAAATATTATTACATTTAGCGTCAAAACCGAGGACTTTGACCGAGAGTAGTGAACGATTGACTTGAACGCAAAGGAGTTTAATAGAATGCCTTTATCTGATGCTCAAGTGCTGACGGCACTGGTTATCGCCCTGATTCCGGGTATCTTGGCGTTCCGTCTGTCTACGGAACTGTATAAATAAGTCTGCTAGTCGTCTGTTAAGGTGGGGGTATCGGGATCGTCCGTTCCCCCCCCTTGCGTTGAGTGGGTTAAAGTTAAACTCCCAGCCTCGAGAAAACTTCAAAAAACTTTCCGGAGCGGGTTGCCAAAACGACGCAGTTTTGATTCGATCTCAGATACGTCTCGAATAAGTTTTGTCGCTGTTTCGTCTCACTCGCGCCGACCGTCGTATGAACGCTTCTCGCCCCGCTCCCGTCCGTTCGATCGCCTCTCAACGCCCTCGCCGTCCCCGTCGCCGCCCTTCGTCTAAAGCACGGGTCGATCGCGTGGCAGTTTGGGAAACGGGTTTGAAACTCGCTGTTGACGTGACGATTAGCCTCGGTGCCGTAGCTGCCTTGGTTCGCCTCGTTCCCAGTCACCTGACGAGTCGCGTCGAACTGCAAAAACTCGAGGCGGAAGTCGAAGCCACAGAGCAGCGTGTCGAGATTTTACAAGCTGAGTTCGGACGCTATTTCGATCCGCAACAGACGAAGGCGTTGATGCAAGAGGAAAGCCAGCTCGTCGATCCCCATCAGCGACGGGTCATTTGGACTGAGCCAAAAACTGAGCAGTCTAACCGGTAAATCCGACGAACAACACGGCGATCGCGCCGAGTCCTGCCAAAATCGTCAGGACGATTCCGGCGTTGGGACTTCCTTTCCAAGAGTAGTTTTTCTCGGACATAATGCCTCCTTATACAATTTGGCGTCTGCAAATCTGAGAGATTGCTCCTTTATATTTTAAGAAATTTTACAGAAACGGCCGGGTCAGGGTATCCTACGGCTCATCATCCCCTCACCTCATCATCTCCCGCTTGGGGCGGTGCGTAACGCGGTAAAACTACATTGAGCGGATTTGAGCGAGATTCGCCGCCCGCATCGCAGCCCCCTACCTCTATAAAAGGTGCGTGACGCGGTAAAACTACATTGAGCGGATTTCAGCAAGATTCGCCAGCCGCGTCACAGCCCCCTACCTCTGTTCGCTATGCCCAACCCTGCAAACTCGATCGCTCGGTTTTTCCAATTTTCCCGCTACGGCACCGATTGGCAAACCGAAACCCTGGCCGGAATCACCACCTTCATGACGATGGGGTACATCCTCGCCGTCAATCCCGATATTCTATCCAACGGTATTTTCCTGGCCGAACCGGGAGACTTGTTCGCTGAAATTGCCATCGCCACCGCCCTTTCTGCGGCGATCGCCACCCTCTTTATGGGTATCGTCGCGAAATATCCCTTCGCCCTCGCCCCCGGAATGGGTTTAAATGCCTTTTTCGCCTTCTCCGTCACCCTGGGAATGGGGATCGACTGGCGGGTGGTGTTGGCGGCGGTATTTCTTGAAGGTGTGATTTTTATTCTCCTGACTTGGGCGAACCTGCGCCGCTGGATTATCGACGCCATCCCCGGATGTTTGCGATCGGCCACCGCCACCGGAATCGGTTTGTTTCTCGCCTATATCGCCCTCTCTCGTTCTCCTGAAGATGGGGGCGCGGGCATTATCCTTGACGATGCCAACACCCTCACCCGTTTAGGGGATTTCAGCCAGCCAGAAACCCTATTGGCCGTCATAGGAATTCTCTTGACGGGGGCGTTTGTGGCCCGTCGCGTTACCGGGGCGTTACTCTGGGGCATTTTGGCGACGGCGGTGTTGGCATGGATTGCGGGGGTGACGCCTGCCCCGACGCAACTGTTCGCCTTACCCGAACTTCCCAAGGATTTGTGGGGTCAGGCGTTTGTGGGATTTTCGAGATTGGGAACGGTGAGTCTGAGTCAGTTTCTCTCGGTATTGTTCGCGTTGCTGTTCGTGGATTTGTTCGATACTGTGGGAACCCTGGCGGGGGTGAGTCTTCAGGCGGGATATCTCGATCGCCGAGGGGAACTGCCTCGGGCCAATCAAGCGTTTATGGCCGATGCAGTGGGAACCACTGTTGGCGCGATTCTGGGAACCTCTACCGTGACGACGTACATTGAATCGGCGGCTGGGGTGGCTGTGGGCGGACGCACGGGGTTCGCGTCGGTGGTGACGGCGGCGTTGTTTGCTTTGTCGGTGTTCTTTATTCCCCTGTTGGCGGCGATTCCCCCGTTTGCGACGGCACCGGCGTTGTTGGTGGTGGGGGTGTTGATGACGCAGAACGTGCGATCGATCCGTTGGGACGACCCGGCGGAGTCGATTCCGTCGTTTTTGACGATTTTCGTGATGCCTTTGAGTTTTTCCATCGCCGACGGCTTGGCGGTGGGATTTATCAGTTATCCGCTGATGAAAGCTTTTCAAGGGAAGTTTCGCGAAACCTCGATCGCCAGTTGGATTCTCGCAGCGGCGTTTCTGTTGAAATTTACCCTCGACGCCCGAGGCGCTCTTTAATTGTAGCATTTTAGTAACAACTTGTGTTACGCTACGAAGCGTTTGTGTTATCGCTTCGCACGAGTATCATGGCTTCGTTTCGGGATATCGTTCAATATTTCCGCCCCTACTGGGGGACTTCGACATGGAGTATGGTGGGAACGGGATTGTTTGAAACCATCGATCTCGCGGTTCCCTACGCCATCGGGCAAATTCTCAACGTTCTCTCGGGAGAGTCGATCGATCCCTTAATTCAACCTTTAACCTTAGCGGTGGCGAATTTATTCGGCGTCGCCGAGGGAAAAAGCCTCGAACTGGCGGTTTTAGTGGGCATTATTTTTATCATTGCCGTGGTTCGCGCCCCGATTCAACCTTGGGTGAGCGGTTGGTTTCACTGGGCGATCGCCCTCGATTCTCGACGCGACAACTCTCGAGAAGTTATCGCTCAAATCCTCAATTTACCTCTCGATTTTTACGATGAAAACAACCCCGGCCGCATCGCGGGGAGAGTAGCAAAAGGATTAGCCAACCATACTTGGACTTATCCTGAAATTGCCGGACAACTCGTTCCAAAATTGATGCGAGTTTTGGGAATTTTCATTGTAATTTGGTTTATCGAACCTTGGATTGCAGCAGTTTTCGCCCTGTCGTTTGGTGGGATTCTCTGGTTTAGTCTGCGAGATTTGCGATCGATTATTCGCCAAGAAGCAAAAATCGAACGGTATATGGAAAATACCGAAAGTCGTACCTCGGAGATTATTACAAACATTAAAACCGTCAAAGCTTTTGCCACAGAAGCCAACGAACTACAACGACAAAAACAACGGCTCGATCGCGAACATAAAGTCCTCATAAACCGCATTCACCGCCAATACGTTATCCTCGAAACTTGGCAAAAGACGATTATTCAAACTTCACTCTTCGGAATATTAGTCTTAAGCCTATGGGCGACGGTCAGCGGTAACATTTCCCTGGGGCATTTTATTACCACCTTTACCATTGCCAGTTACGCCTATTCCGAACTCGAACCCATTAGCGTCATTGCCGAACTCTTCGCCCGTCGATATACCTCGATGGTGCGATTTCACGAGTTTATGAAACGCCCGTCGGGGAAAGATGCAGCGAGTTTAATTCCCGAACCTCCCGCCGAAAATCCCTATCGGTTTACGGGGAAATTGGAATTTAACAACGTGACGTTTGGCTATAACAGCGATCGCCCGGTGTTGCAAGACATCGATTTTCTCATCGAACCCTATCAAACCGTCGCTCTCGTGGGGCGATCGGGTTCGGGGAAATCCACCCTCGTCAAACTGCTATTTCGCTACTTCGATCCCGACAGCGGACGCATTCTCATCGACGGCGAAGACATCCGCCACCTGGACATCGCCCGATATCGCCGACGACTGGCGATCGTTCACCAAGAAGTTGATATTTTCAACGGAACCCTGTTAGAAAACCTCATGTACGGCAACCCTCAAGCCACCTGGGAACAGGTTCAGTCCGCTTGTGAAATCGCCCGCGTCAATGAGTTTATCGACGAACTTCCCGATGGATTCTATACCGTCGTGGGAGAACGGGGGGTGCGGTTGTCTGGGGGACAGCGACAGCGCATCGGTATCGCCCGCGCCCTTATCGTCAATCCCGACGTTCTGGTGTTTGACGAAGCCACCTCCAGTTTAGATTACGAGTCGGAGCGATCGATCCAACAAGCGATGAAATCGATTTTCGGCACCCGAACGACGATCGTCATCGCGCACCGTCTGAGTACCGTTCGCGACGCGGACAAAATTATCGTCTTGGATAACGGACGCATTGCTGAAATTGGCAGTCACGCGGAACTGTTGCGAGGTGAGGGCTTGTACCGTCGCCTGCATGCTTTGTCTGAGGCGGGAGAGTTAGTAAATTGATAATTGATAATTGATACTTGACCATTGGCAATTGGTCGATCTCAAATCCAATTCTCAAAGTGGGATTTGGCGAGATAACGGGATTGTCGATCGCAGTTCTCGAAAGCCTGCCCTTGTGGGGATGTAACGAAATCGTCACTTTTATTTGTCAGGCTTGCCATAGTGACAACTGCACCGTCATTGACGAGGGCGCACCCGCTGCGCCCCTTCTCTGTTGAGAAGACTTTGGGATAGGTTGAGAGACAACTCTCGTTATCCAGTTCGGTATGAAAATTCTGTTAGTCGAAGACGACGATCGCATCGCCGGCGCCCTCGCCGAAGCCCTCACCGATCGCCATTACGTGGTTGAAACCGCAGCAGACGGACGGGCGGGACTCGATTTAGCCGAAGCCTTCGAGTACGACCTCATCGTACTCGATTTGATGCTGCCGGAACTCGACGGAATTAGCCTATGTCGGAAGTTGCGCGATCGCGGCGATCGAACCCCCATTCTCATGCTTACCGCCCGCGACAGCAGCAGCGACAAAGTCATCGGCTTAGACGCGGGGGCGGACGATTACGTGGTTAAACCTTTCGACTTACCGGAACTGCTGGCTCGGATTCGCGCCTTGTTGCGTCGGAGCAGCACCGCCGGAACGCCCTTGTTAACCTGGGAAAAATTACAACTCGACCCCAGTACCTTACAAGTTCAGTACGGCGAGGTTCCCCTCAACCTCACGCCCAAAGAATACGGTTTAGTGGAACTCTTCCTTCGCAATCCCGGCCGCGTCTTAACGCGAGATTTGATTCTCGAAAGACTTTGGTCTTTTGAAGGGGATATTCCCGGGGAAGATACCATCAAAGTTCACATGAGACGCCTGCGCCAAAAACTCCGGGCGGCGGGCGCTCCCAACGATCTCATCGAAACCCTGTACGGCCTTGGCTACCGACTCAACCCCAACCTCCAACCCCCAGTCTAACGCTCAGTTTAAAGCCCTGGGAACGCGCTTGTTACTGTCCTATTTAGCAGTGATGACGGCCATTCTCGGCATTTCTGGCGTTTCGATCTACCACCTGTTGGCGGGACGACTCCACCAACAACTTGACAGCCATTTACAACGACTGGCGCAAACTTCGGCGCGAACCCTCGGCGTCGTCCGCCATGAATATGAGGAACACCGAGAGAAACAGCAAAGCTACGACGGGAGCGACCCGGATTTACCGGAAAATTTGTCGGAATTGATGGCAAAATACCGGAAAGACGGAATTTTTGACGTTCCGTCAGAATATCCCCTTCCCGAGGCTCAAGGGGTCGAATGGTTCGACGATCGACGCCAGTTGATGATTCGCGAGGGTAATTTATTCCCCGATTGGGACATTTCTGCCTACATCCCCGACACTGGCTTGACAAAACACAAGAATTATGTTAAAAGCTACGCCATTCCAGTTTATGTAGAACAGAACGAGAAGCGTCAGTTAATCGGATACGTGCGGGCCAGCGAATCGACGGCAATTTTGGAGGCGGAGTTGCGGCGGTTGCAGTGGGGCTTGGGGATTGGGGGTCTGGTAGCCTTAGGACTGACGGCCATCGGGGGAACCTGGCTGACGCGGGAAGCCCTCAAACCGGTCGAATGCAGTTTCGATCGACTCAAACAGTTTACGGCGGATGCTTCCCACGAACTGCGATCGCCTCTCACCGCCATCAAAACCTCCGTGGCGGTGATGCAGACTCACCCGGAACGCATTC
This sequence comes from Baaleninema sp., assembly GCF_049974805.1. Classification (NCBI taxonomy): domain Bacteria; kingdom Bacillati; phylum Cyanobacteriota; class Cyanophyceae; order Oscillatoriales; family Oscillatoriaceae; genus Baaleninema; species Baaleninema sp. The sequence goes on along the minus strand of NZ_JBNGCO010000021.1, from coordinate 39,044 downwards.
ACCCCAACGATCGAAAAAAAGTCTCGGCCATCGCCAGCGCCGCCGATCAGATGTCGGAACTCGTGGAAGACTTGTTACTGTTGGCGCGGATTGACGATACCTCGATGTCCGAGTCCCTGGAACTGTTTCCCGTTCCTATAGACGAAGTCGTCGAAGACGCCCTCGATCGCGCGGCGATCGCAGCCGACGAAAAAAATATCCAACTACACTATCCCGACGCCAGCATCGAGAACGTCGAAGTCTGCGCCAACAGCGGACACCTGCGGCGACTCTTCGGCAACCTCATCGATAACGCGGTTCAATACACCCCGGAAGGGGGAACCGTCAGCGTGTCCATACAGCGTCAAACGGCATCGGTGGCGGTGACGATCGCCGACACCGGAATCGGCATCGCTCCAGAAGACTTATCTCGTGTATTCGATCGATTTTGGCGGGCGGACAAAGCGCGATCGCGCCGTCAAGGGGGGACGGGATTGGGACTGTCGATCGCCTGTACCATCGCCCATCGCTACGGCGGTATCATCACCGTCTCCAGTCAACTCGGCGTCGGAACCCGGTTTCGGGTCAAATTTCCCCTGGCCAGTGTCGAGCGCGAATCCGTGCGGCGTTTTACAGCATCGTAACTTTTAAGTTGTACAGTCATACCTGACTGACGCCCCGGCGAAGCCCTCGCTGTCGCACTGCCGCTCTTGTGGCGTCAGTCTTTTTGCCATTTGATGTTTTAAACTTTTTCAAACTCGATCGTGAACAATCGCACCTTTAAAACCTGGCACCGCAAACTCGCACCGATCGTTTTTCTGCCCTTATTCGTGACAGCCTTCACAGGAATGGGCTATCGTTTGGGAAAAAGTTGGTTCGGACTCTCCGACAACTTCGGCGAGTGGATGATGTATATTCACCAAGGCAGCTATCTCGGATCGCAATTACGATCCTTTTATGTCTTTCTCAACGGTTTGGGACTGGTTGGAATGGTGGTTAGCGGCATTGTCATGAGCGGTATCTTCCGAGGTCGCAGAACCACTTCCCCGAACGACTCGCCAACAGAAGAAAGTTAATCAAAGCACTCGCCTCGTTCGATCGATCCAATGGGATCTATAAGATTCGATCCATCAGAGTGTACTGGTTCGCCCCTCCCTACACGATTATCGACTGTGTTCGACCCATTCTTCAATCGAGAGTCAGATATTCTCGAAACGCGCCTGCACGGGACGAGATGCAGCGCGTTTTTGAGCGAGTTACTCACCAATAGCGGCCATTTCCTCGTCCTCAACTCCCTCTCCGAAATCGCCTTGATGGGGTGGGACGAGTATCTCTGGCAACCCGGACACTATATTATTCTGGCCGCAATGCTGACTCAAGCGGCCTATCTCTCTCGTGCCAAAGCCCATCGTTTTTGGGGAAACCTCATCGGTGCGGGAATGTATACCCTCGTGGAACTTCCCCTCGAAGGACTGGAATTTTTTCAAGAACCCAATCATATTGTCCTGGGAATCTTCGCCATCACCATCGCCAGTTTGCAAGGATTGCGCTTTCACTGGGCGACTCGAGTAGAACGTTGGATCGTTCCCCTCGAAAGTCTCACCCGCATGGGGATGTTTATTGCCCTGTACGTGGTATTGAAACTCAAATCCCAAGATCTTCCCATGACTTGGGACAACGTGAGGAACTTTAGCCATATCCCGCACCATCAGTTTCTCGTAGAAGCCTTGCTGTTTACCGGGTTGTTGGTGGGGATGCAAAGCCTGCAAGTTCTCTTACAACGGCGCAAACTGCAAGAAACCGCCGCCACGTTGCGAAATTTAGCCGAATGGGGAATGGGCGCTCACGCCGTCAAAACGGCCATGTTCGACCCCCAACAGTTGGGATTTCAACGGCGAGAACGGGCGATCGTGTTTATGGACGTGCGCGGTTTTACCCCCTGGTGCGAGTCCATTACCCCGGACGAAGTGGCAACGGTACTCAATCGCTATTACCGCGCCGTCGAACCCGCAGCCGCCCGGTTCCAACCGTTACGCATTGCTCTGACGGGGGACGAAGTGATGGCCATTTACGCCACCGCCCAACAAGCGGTGAATGCAGCCGTGGCCATGCAAAACGCAGCGCGATCGCTCTTAGCCGATTACAAACTCGGGGCCGGCTGTGCGGTTCACTACGGACCGGCCATCGAAGGCTTGTTCGGCGGCGAAGACGTGCGAACCTATACGGCTATCGGCGATGTGGTCAATACCGCCAAACGCTTGGAGGGGGCGACTCCCGCCCACGAAATCAGCCTCTCCGATGCGGTCTATCGCGCCTTAGACTGCCAAAGTGCGATCGAAGTCGCCCCTCGCCCTCCCATCGTCGCCAAGGGCAAAGCCGAACCGCTAAAGGCGTGGAAACTCCTGTCCTACGAAGTCGAAATTTCTCGCTACACTGACTGAGTGACGGGCGATCGATTTCAGGGAAACGGTATCGAAAATGGGGAGATAAGGACAATGCAACCATTGAAATTCATAGGCGTTCTGAGTGCCTGTGCGCTTCTGGTGATGGGAACCGCTGTAAAAGCTCAAGATTCCGAACCCACGGTCATCGAACGCTGGAACACCGTCGAAGGGAATTGGGAAAGCCAATATGAAGACTATTTTCGCAGCGAGTTGAGCGATCGATCCGTCTCCGCCGAAGAAATGGCCGCCGCCCTCGATCGCCTTTCCACAGACACCGGGCAAAACTCGGCGGTGTTGTACGTGATTCCCCAAGATACGGAACTGGAACTGATTTTAGTGACAGGGAACGCGCCCCCGCAACGGCGAATTTTGCCCGAAGTCGATCGCGAAACCCTACTGTCTACCGTTCGTCAGTTTGAAGCCGAACTCATCAACCCTCGCCGACGGCGTAGCGACGACTATCTCGACTTCGCCCAACAACTCGATGGCTGGATTGTCGAACCCCTGAAATCGACCCTGGAGGCACAACAAATCGAAACCCTCGTCTTCTGCTTGGGGGGCGGACTGCGGGCGATGCCCTTAGCCGCTCTCCACGACGGCGAAAAGTTTCTCGTCGAACGCTACAGCATCGGCCGCATTCCCGGCTTTAACCTGACGAAAGCCCAACCCACTGACTTACGCAACGGGCGAGTTTTAGCAATGGGGGCGTCCGAGTTCGACGATTTACCACCCCTTCCAGCGGTTCCTGTAGAATTAGCCTCGATCGTGCCGCGACTTTGGCCCGGTGCCACCTTTCTCGATCGCGAATTTACCCTCGATAACCTGCAACAGCAGCGACAAACGGGAGACTACGAAATCGTTCACCTGGCGACGCACGCCGCCTTCGTTCCCGGCGAACCGAGTCGATCGTATATTCAATTTTGGCAAGACCGACTTGCGATCGATCGCATGGCTCAACTGCAATGGCAAACCCCCGCCGTGGAACTGTTAGTCTTGAGTGCTTGTCAAACTGCCCTCGGCGATAAAGACGCTGAAATGGGATTTGCGGGAATTGCCATCCAATCGGGCATTCCCTCGGTGATTGCGACGTTATGGCCGGTGAGCGATCGCGGTACTCTAGCGGTCATGTCAGAATTTTACGCCAAATTGAAAACCGCCCCCACGAAAACAGAAGCCCTCCGACAAGCACAACTGGCGGCGATTCGCGGACAGTTGCGCGTGGAACCGCCAGAAGTCAGCGGACGACATCCCCCCGGAACCCTCGTTTTTCCCGAACTCCCAGAGGGCGATCGTCTCGATTTATCCCATCCTTATTATTGGTCGGGGTTTACCAACATCGGGAATGCCTGGTGAGGGTTCGATCGCTGCGATCGGGGTGATGAGGAGCTAGGGAGATACTGCTCGCTGCTCGCTACTGACTGTTCGCTGTAAAAGGGGGGACAGAATCGTTACAATAGCCGGAATGGGGGGTTTCAGTTGACAATCTGAGACCGTCGCGCCAGTATAAGTGATTAAATAACCATCAACGAATTTGTGGGGAGTATCCGTTTATGTGGACTGCGATTGTCGTTGGCATTATTGCGTTTATTTTCTCGAGTTTTGTCGAGTATTGGGTGCATCGCTTCATGCACAAGTGGGCGAAATTTGGCGAGCGTCACCGCGATCACCATCGCCGTAACGAAGGACAAGGCGTCGTTTGGGAATTTCGCGATTACGTCAAAGGCAGCTTTATCGCCATGCTCGCACCGTTTCTGATTTCTGTGGAAGTGGGAACCGGTTGGTTAGTAGGTGCGCTGATTTACGCGGCGTTTTCGGCTTACGCGCATCAACTTCAACACGAAAATCCCCAAAAATGCTTTTGGATGTCGATGCCCGTTCACTATGCCCATCATAAATATCAAATGTGGGACTATAATTTCGGGTTGGCCGTCGATTGGTGGGATTACGTTTTCGGAACCTATAAAAAGGTGGAATGTTTCACAGAAGAAGAACGCAGCCAACCCCAGGGCAGCTACTTACAGCTTCGTTGGTGGTAATGTTTCGCAATTTACCGATGGAAGTGTGACAGAAATTCGATCGTCTACTGCCCGATCGATGAATTTATGAAACATTTGGCGGTGAAGTGTTCGATTAATGCTATCTTGACAAAAAACTGTAGGACTTGCTGTCAAGGAGTGTTAATCGATGAGCTTGTTTCAAGACGCGAAAGACCACTTCATCGCCTCTCACCAACATCCCATCAACCAAGCATTGCATCACACGACGAACATCTTGGCGATTACCGCTGTGGTGATGTTGTTTTACGATTTCAGAATTAGCGTGTTCTGCTTGGTTGTCAGCCAAATTTTCGCCTGGGGCGGACACGCGGTGTTTGAGAAAAACAAACCGGCCTTTTTTAAATATCCTGGAATTACGATTCTGGCGTCCTTCGCCTGGTCGTTTGAAAACTGGTTCGGACTGCGCCAAATCTTAAAAATTGGCGATCGGAACGCCGCTTAATTTTGTTAAAACCGACAGCGATCGCGCAGAAGTTTGCCGTTAGAGAAAAAAATAGAGTTCGATCGAGTCGGTTCGAGGAACTCCATTTTTTCGTTTGATTTTTGAGCCAGAGTCACAGCAGCCTCACCTTGAAAATTTCAAAAAAATTGGCTTGTTATACAGTGAAAAATTCGTTATCTTCAGAGGCAGCTTTCTTTTAGAAACCTTCAATTCTGCAAAGATAGCGATTTTTTCGGATTCTTTTTCGGATTCATTCAATTCCATTTCATTGCCATCGTTTTATTCAGACCAAGGAATCATTCATGTACGACGGATTATTAGTCATTGACGCCGACGCGCACAAAGTCGAAAACCCGCTCATTTTGCGAGATTACGTCGAGCCGGAATATCGCGATCGCATCGGCATGATCGTCGATAGCCTGGGCGACCAACGAGCAAAAGTCGTAGACACCAACCCGGAAACCGGAAAAGCCGACTTCGTTCGCATCTTTCCCAAACCCCAAGGCTTCGGAAAAGGGGGCTTCCGCAACCTGCACCCCGACACCACCCTCGGCGCCATGTTCAACTCCCGCCGCATCGAGGACATGGACAAAGAAGGTATCGACATTCACGTGATTTACGGTACCTTCAACCTGACCTTTTCCAGCATCTTCGATAAAGACCTGGCCGTCGCCCTCTGCAAAGCCTATAACAACTACATGGCCGACGATTGCCGTCCCTGGAGCGATCGCCTCAAACCCATCGGCGTCGTTCCCCTGCAAGACGTAGAAGAAGCGGTCAAAGAAATGCACCGCTGCGTCAACGAACTGGGAATGGTGGGGGTCGCCACCTCCCCTAACATGCCGATTCCGCACCCGGCGGCACCGAACGCCTTCCCCGAAATCCGCTCCTGCAAACACATCAGCCACCCGGATTTCTATCCCATCCTGCAAGCCGCCGTTGACTTAGACATCGCCCTCGGCTTGCACGGCGGTCCCGGTTCCGACATGATCGGAGGTATCGCCGACCACATGGAAACCTTCGTTCTCAACCACATCTTCGTCCAGCGCAACCAACAACAAATGGCCATGGCGCGGATGGTGTTCGACGGTGCGTTTGAGAAATTCCCCACTCTGCGCGTCGGCTTCGTTGAAGGCGGTTGCGGTTGGGTTCCCGACTTGGCGCACTCCTTCCACGAACACTGGGAAAAACGCATTCGCGACTTCGACCCCAAAAACCCCTACCGTCCGTCCTTGAAAGAGGTCACTCAACTGATGGTGCAAGAACGGGGCAACAACAGCGTCAACATTATCAGCCAGGTGAAGAACCTCTTCGATATGTTGTGGACGCGGGATAAAGATCCCAAGAAAATCGAAGACGAAAGCCTGTACGAACATTACAACCTGCGTCACCGCGATCCGATGGAATATTTCGAGCGCGGTCAGGTTTTCGTTACTTTTGAATCCGACGATCCCGGGCCGGCGTATCTGGCGCAAGGACTGGGGGAAATCGGCAAACGCATCGCCTGTTTCTCTGGTGATTACGGACATTGGGACGGCGTGTTACACGATTGCGTCAAAGACGCTGCCACCGTGACGGATTACGATCGCGACCACTTGGCGCGGTTGCTTGGCGGTAACGCCCTCGACTTGTACGGCGATCGCTTGCGGAACTCGATTCCGGACTTCCAAGAAGCCACGGTTTCGGCATAACCGCCCACCCGTTCTCGTCATTTGATTCAACGAGAAAAACTCAGCAAGAACCCCAGTTTGTTTTAAAACTGGGGTTCTCTTATGAATTCTCGTTGTTATTTTTAAAGCTTGTTTGTTTTAGAAAATCCTCAGTCTTTCATTGAACCTCAAGAACGCTTAACTCAGTCCCCCTCCCAAATATGGTAACTCCCCCTGAGAGTTAACCATACAATGCAAAATCGCCCTCGACCGTTATCCATTCTTTAAACTTGTTGCTGAGTATCGGTCAGAAACAGGGATTCGCCTGAAATCGAACTGGGAACGTCTTCGCGAAAGCGACGGCGTCCGCTTCCCCGATGCGGTTCGAGATCGTCTTTCTGTTCGGTTTGAGCCGAGAGTAAGGCGCGACTGGCCATCTCTTCCGACAGATGGCTTTGGGGCTGGGCAGAATTCCAAACTAAACCCAATAGAAGCGCCGAAAGAAAAAGAGAAATACGCATATTTGGAGAATCTGTTTCAGGTGTGCTGCTACCTGTTACAGGTCTCCAAATCTGGCGTCAGGAAAATTTGAACCGAGATTGAAATTCCCGGCTCAATTTTGTCTCACAATTGGGTCTCAATTTCGGTCGATCGAGGCGGTCAACGTTCGGCGATCGATTCCACAAGCAACCAATTTCCCGCTACGTTAAACCGTCCCCACCCCGAAATGTTTTTTTTGTCGGGATAGGTTTGCAACAGCCGATCGATCGTCGGATGCAAGGTCACCACCCGCCAGGAACCTTCTGGCGTGACCAGTTCGTAATCTTGGCTGCCGCGACAGCGAAACTCTCCTGAAAAAGCATGTCCGTCTTTGGGAATCGGCGTCGGGGCGGGGGCGTTGGGAGACTGTCCGTTGAGGGGATACTCTTGCGGTCGATCGAGATAGTATTGTTGCCAGTGAAGCCAATCCGGTCGATCGGGCAAACTGTCGAACAGCGGCACTACCGCCGCCGCCTCTTTTTCTGTCAACAACGCCTCTTGTAACGCCCGCACGGGCAGTTCCCTCGGCTGACAGTTCCGTTCGATGCAGAGTGCCGCCGCCATCCCCGCCGCCTGTCCGATTCCCATGACGATCGGCTGTAGGCGGGTGCAGCCGTTGGCGATATGAGAGACGGAAATATTCTTCTCGCAGGCTAACAACCCATCGACTTCTGCCGGAATCAAACAGCGATAAGGCAGAGAAAACGGCGTTCCCGTCACCCGTCCGCCCCAACGCAGGGTTTTCGCGGCCACGGGAAAGGTTCGATCGAGATAGTGATGGTCGTTGGCGTAGTTGCCCACGGCGATCGATTCCACCACACCGTCCCACAGGGGTAAAGACGCTACGGTTCCCCCCGACATGGGCAATACATCCTGTTCCCGTACTGTCACCGCCCCCACCAGGCGGCGACTTTCTCGGAAATAGGGATAGAGTGCCAATCCCGATTCCTCGTGGGGGAAAATGCCTCCGGCGCAGCCGTACCGCCGTCCCAATTGCCGTTGTAGGAACCGGGCGAAACTCTGCGATCGCCATTTGGCCTCTTGCAGACAGTCCGCTCTCGCTTCGGCAGACTCCACTAAGCGATTTAACCCCTCGCCGTAGTCGTTGCCGCGATGGGGCCAGTTGAGCATGAAGCGTTTTCCGGGCAACCGTCCGTAACGGAGGAATTTTTTGACGCCGTAATCCGTCCAAGCCCCCACGAAGCGATCGGGCGTATCCAGGGGAGGCGCGTGAATTTCTGGGGCGGTGTTGCCTTTTCCGAAATCCTGTAAAATCGCCACCCAAGTCAGGGCTTGTACGGGATGCTGCTGCATCGCGTCGTCCAGGGTGTCCGGGGCGCTGGGTTCGCCGAATTCCGATTTCGTTTCCCATCCCCAGCGATAGGGAACTTCGCCGAGTTCGAGGAGGTCGCCGAGTTCGGTGCCGTCGAGGACGATTTTGGCTTCCACGCTAAAGTCTTCAAAGCGCACGCCAAAGATTCGATCGCCTTCCCGTCGCACTTCTTGGGGAACGCGCCCGGAAATCCATTTTAAATTCGGCAGTTTTTTCGCCCAATCTTGAAAAATGCGTTCGCCAATGCGGGGGTCGAAGGTAAAGAAACTCACCCAGGCGTTATCGAGTCCTCCGGGTTGTCGTTTGCGCAGTTCCCGCAAAAACGCCCCCCACAATCCTGTCTGAAAGGCGTGGAGTTCGTTGCCATCGGGGGCGCAGACGCCTGCGGCGGTCAGCATTCCTCCCAACCAGTTATATTCGCTGACGAGGAGGGTGTTGGCACCCCGTCGGGCGGCTTGGATGGCGGCGGCCGTTCCACCCGTTCCTCCGCCGACTACGAGAACGTCTACGCTGTAATAGTCTGAGGGTGACATAGCCAGAGATGCGAAAAGTTTGAAGTTGGGAGTGTTTGGAAGTGTGTTTAAAAGTATAATCGCAAAGGTTAAGTTAACCAAATTTATTTGTTTTTTTGAGCTTATATACGAACTAAATATCGGTTTTTTAATATAACAAAAAAGTCAGTTTTGCTAATTTTTTTAAAAATAAAAATTAAATTTTTAAGAGTTAACCACAGACACACAGAGGACAGAGAGAGAAAACAGAGACCCCCCAGTTTTTTTGAATACTGGGGGGAAGAGTTGGGGTTAGGTTTCCTGTTCTAACTGTTTGGATTCGGAATAGAAACTGGCAACGATCGCTACGGATAACCACCAGAGGATGTTAATTTGAGGGCGATACCAAACGGTATCGAAGAGGCCGTGGGCCATGAATCCCGCCATCGCGGACAGAGAAGCCATGAGCCAAAAGGCAGAGCGATCTCGAGTTTGACGCAAGCGTTGGATTTCGACGATGCCGCGATCGACGGTGACGAGTAACAGCCACAGGAAACAGAACAATCCGATAAATCCGGTTTCGACGGCGATTTCTAATAGCACTGAATAGGCACTCAATGCGGTATATTTCGGGCGCATAAATAGGGGATAGATTTTGTTGAAGGCGTCGTTGCCGGGTCCGATTCCGATGAGGGGTCGATCGCGAATCATATCGACGACCGCCGCCCAAACGTTAATGCGAAAATTGTTGCTGCTGTCTTCCCGTCCGGCGAAAATACTGGCGGCGCGATCGCGCAGGGTGGGAACGGAAACCACCGCCAACAGAACCACCAATACCGACGCAGCCAATACGCTGGGAATCGCCCATTTTCGCCACCGTTGGGGCAGTCGATCGATCCACCAATTCACCACAAACAGGGCAAATACGAACAACGCTGCTACAAAACCAATCCAACCGCCGCGACTGAGGGTCAACACCAACGCAGCGGAGTTGACCGCCACCATGGTCACCGCTAAGGCTTTCGCCGTCCAGCGTTGCCAGACGAACACCGCCGCGATGCTAAAGGCGACAGCGGGAATGAGATATCCTGCCAACAGGTTCGGATTGCCCAAATAACTGTAAATGCGGGTAGCTTCGGCGGTGGTGGACGAGGTATCCGTCCAGGTGGCTAGGGGTTCGACACCTACGCGGTACTGATGTAAGCCGTAGACGCTGACGGCGAGGGCGACGTGGAGATAAACGCCAATGACCCAATTTCTCAACTTCCGCAGGCGCAGAACCCGGGCGCAGAGGGCGAACAGCAGCAGGTACAGGGTGAGTTTGACCCATCCGTTAAAGGCGGCTTGACGGACTGGGGAGACTGTGGTGGCGATGGTGGCGACGCACCAGTACAACCCCACCAGCAGATGAATGGGAGTGATGCCGATGCGGGCGTCGTCCGAGAGCAGCAGCAACAGCAGAAACGCGGCGCAGGCGACGAGTAACACGCCGATGAGGGTGGTGGAGACGAACGGTGCCAGGGCGAAGAGAATACTTAACAACGCCGCCCCAAGCAGTTCGGCTTGCTGCATCAACCAACTGCTCGATCGCCAGTGTTGCAGCGAACCGAACAGGAGACGATAGAGATAACTCGATCCCTGCCACGCTTGGGGCGACCAATTCGCGAAGGTTACTTGATTCCAAATTGAAGCCATGTTTTTGACAGTCGAGACTTGTGAAAGTGGCTGGGGAAAGCCCGCGAAAATCCAAAAAAACCAGGTCGAGAGCGACCTGGTATCGTTATCGAAATCGAGGCAACCTCAATCCAAAAGACCGAACTAGGAGTTAGAGGTTTGCGTTGCCAGCATTTGTTTGAGTTTGGCCAGTTCGTCAGCCCAGCGGGGATCGGGTTGTGCGGAACCGGAATCCGAGCTGGAACTCCCACCGCGAGAGCGGTTGCTGCGACGGCTGGATTTGCCACCGCCACCACTGGAAGAGGAGGCAGCCGCCTCGGAACCTTCTTTACCTTTCTTGCGGGGCAAGGCTTTCTCGATTTTGATTTCGCTGTCTTTGAATTCTTTGCCGTTATAGGCTTCGATGATGCTATCGGCTTGTTCGTCGTTTTTGACGGTGACAAAACCGAAGCCGCGACATTTGCCCGTTTTCCGGTCGGTGATAACCTTCACGGACAGCATTTCACCAGCGTCTTGGAAAAAGTCTTGTAATTCTTGACGCTCGACATCTTTGGGCAAATTGCCAACGTAAAGACGGATAGACATGAATGTAAACCTCCAGAGTTAGAGAGATATTTAAGGAAGACAAGCACAGAGGCTCGCCTCTACGCTTAAAAAACGCGATCGCAGGTTGGGAAATCGATCGAATCGTGGATTTCCCGCTGCTTTAAGCTTCGAGTGTCCGAAACGCAGCGTACCGCGCTTTCCGACGAATCGCGTCGCCTCTGACGCTGACTCGAACGAAAAAGCTCCGCTCCGAAGCACGCGAACGAAATCTGTGGGTTGTGAAGAAACCTGTCCGGCAAGGCTTTTGTAGCGTAAAACTTCAGTCATGCGTGAGGCCTAAAGGCTGCGTCGGTACACTAAACGAGTAAACAAACTGCGATCGAAAGCCTGTTTTCGTGACTTTGACGGTCGAACCCCCGATTGTGTCGGAGCGAGTTAGCCAGTCAAAACCGAGAACGAATTTTAGACTTAGAAAACGCGCGACTTGGCAAATGGCGTCCGTTCCTATTGATAAAGCGATCGCGAATTGAAATCTCCTAAACGATCGATGTCGCTTGTTTGTTCGATAGCGCAGTTTGCTCCAACCTAAGCAAACCCTCCTCTACGGTATCACAGTCTCGACGGCAAATCGAGCCGGACGCCTAGATCGCAAACCGATCTTCTTCTTAAAAATCGAAGGTTAGGGTTTGACTGAGGACTCCAAACAAAGCGGTTAAGTATCATACGCAAGCGGCGTATCTTTTGGCAATAGCGAAACTGAATTTATGTCAAATCGAGATTTCAAACGTTAATAAATGTAACAAAGAAGAGATCGTAAGGCAAATCGCCCGCTTACAAGCCGCCGCGAACCAGGAGATACGCGCCCCAAACTGCCATCAGAATAGCGATAACGGTAGAGCGAATCGGATGTCCGTCCGGTGGCGTTTTCCCTTGGGGTGTCTGTAGAGTATCGATATCGATCCAGGGTATGGCGCCGCGACGAAACCATCCCGTGACCGTGACGGATCGATCGAGAAAATTTACGGGGCGCACCGGTTGCGGTAAAAAATTCCCCAAACTGCCAAACCGCGAACAATAGTGCAGGGGAATCGCTCCGTCGTCGGTGTGTAACGTCAAATCCTGACCCAGCCAATTCCCCGTCCCCGAACGTCCGACGAGGCGTCCGGAAACCTTCACCAACCGACTGTCTCCGGGGATCGATCGCCCGTCGCCGAACCACTGTCGCCAATTGGGTGCTGCTTCGAGACGAGAGAGTTTCAAATCAGGAAAATAGCCGTTAATCCGCAACAACGTCCCCATCGCAAACCCGGTCATAGCCAATCCCGCCAACAACCACCAACGATCTTCGTATATCCAGGTCAACACGCCGATATCGAACAGTTGAGCCACCCAACCCACCACCACGGGAACCAACGCCAACCCTACCCCGATAGCCGTGCCGAAAAACGGCGCACTCTGCACCAGAAACAGGGTTTGAAGTCGTCGCGTCGGTTTCATGGGGATGACGTCGCCCCACTCTAACTGAGGTTCCAAGTCCCAAAACTGCGCTACGCGGGTCAGTCGATAGAGCCGTTTTCCCAAGAGCGGATGGCTGCTGTTGAGGGCGAACCCATCGCTGTAGGGATTTTTCAACGCCCACGCCAACGCCGCTTCCGGTGCGATTTGAGGGTACAAACTCCCGAGAAACCGCGCTTGCTGGGTTCCCAACGGCGCCAACAACTCCCATCCTTCATAGAGATAGACTACATCGGGACGAGCGGCGAGATGTTCCGCCGTTCCCACCGACAGCGACAGCAAGGCGCGAGTCAAGCCGTTAGGATTTCCCGTGGCGTTCGCTACCTCAATGTCGCTGACGGTTTGACTGCGACGAGACAGAGCCAGCATGGGATATCGCAACAGCCCATACAAGCCGTAAGCCAGGGCGGAAACCGTTGCGACAGTCCAAAATCCCGTTCCCCAGAGAATCCAAAGCGGTAAGCGATCGCGATCGCGCTGCTGGCGGTCTCGCAACCTATCCCCCAACCGCGCCCCTTGCCAATAGAGGAGATAGGGAAGCTGTAAAAGCGCCACCAGCGCCGACAGAACCGCCAAATCCCCGCTTAAATTTCCGTGGTCGAGACGCACCACTTGCCCCATGACTAACGCCGCGATTTCGTCTTCTGAGAGGCGATCGAGCAAGCCCTGACTGACGACGATACGAGCAGTTTTCGGCAAATGACCGTAAGCGAAAATAACCGGCGCGGTGTCTGGCAACAGGCGAAACTCAGGAATCGGTAACTGACGTTTTTTACAAAACTGACGCACCGACTGCGCTGCTTCGGGGCTGAATTTCTTGAGTTTTCCCAACGAAAAGGGTTTACCCCCGTAGCCGAACCGCAATACCCCCTCTAGCCACCAAGGCGACACCGCAAACAGCAGCAACAAAAATCCGGCAATTTTCCCGGTGTGGTTGAGGTAAAACGCCTGTATCGGACGCCAAATCGAAAACGTATAGCGCACGAGAATTTCGTTCGTCGCCGTCATGACGCCGTGCAACAGCAAGCACAACAGTACGAACGTCGCCAGAACCGTCCCCAGTTCCAGCCAGCGCAACTGTGCCAAATTGGGCGATTTCAGCGGTTTCCAACTTCTGGCTCTCGGGGCGGTTCGTTCTTGCCAAGTGGCGGGGGGTTCTTTCGGCGTCTCGGGGGTTGCTGTGGATTCCCTCCCGGGAGCGTTCGCCGTGGCGGGCGTTTTGGCGGAAGGTTCGGGCGTTGGTGGCGGTTGAGGCGTTTCTTCTGGACTGTAGGCGATTTCTCGAGGTGTGGCGATGGGGGAATTGGGCGATGACGACGCGGTTTCCAGGGGTTCGAATCCCAATTGGCGAGGGGCGGATTTTTGATTGGGCGGGGTTTCGTCGGCGTCAAACGGCTCGAATCCCAATTCGCGAGGGGTAGAATCTTGGGGTTTGGCAGTTTCGTCCGTTTCAAACGGCTCGAATCCCAGGGGTTCCGGTTCGGCGGCGTCGGGGAAGCGTTTTGTCAGAACCTCGAGGGTTTGTTGCGCCCACTGCTGGACTTTGGGGTTTGGGGTTTGGCAGAGTTGACGACAGAGTTCGATGGCGTCTTTAGGGCGATGGCAATTGGCGTAAGCGTTGACGAGTCCCATCTGCGCCTGAGAGATTTCTTTAGGATGCGTCGAAACCTGACAAACTCGCTGTAACGGTTCGATCGCCCTATCGTACTGTTTGCGTTTGAGACTAGCCAAACCCGCTTTCAAGAGCGATCGAGTCGTCGTACTGGATTGGGAGCGATCGGCAGATGAGGACATATCAACACAAAAAATTCCCACCTCTCCCACGATAGCTTTCGTTCGTGCAGAGATGGGATTAGGAGGTGATGAGGGGATGATGAGATTATGAGGTGAGGAGATAATGAGGTGATAAGGTCAGGAGATAACAAAATCAGGTCAGGAGATAACGAGCTGAAGACAAAGTTCCCCATCATCCCCTCATCCCCTCATCCCCTCATCCCCTCTAGCGGGCGATTTCGCGGAAAATGACTTCGAGGATTTCCGTGGCACCTTGTTCCCGCAAGCGGTTCGCCAAGTTGACGCCTAGGGTTTCCGCGTCGGCGGGGCTTCCGGAAACAGAATCTTTGACGAGTTGCTTTCCGTCGAGACTCGCCACCATCCCCGTTAAGGTTAAGCGATCGCCCTCAATCGTGGTATTGACGCCGATGGGAACCTGACAACCGCCTTCGAGACTCCGCAAAAAGGCGCGTTCGGCGAGACAGCGTTGGGTGGTAGCAACGTCTTCAATGGCTTTGAGGAGTTCTAAAATCTCCGCATCCCCTTCACGACATTCAATCCCCAACGCCCCTTGTCCGACGGCGTGAAGCGACACTTCAGCGGGGATGATTTGATGAACGCGATCGCCCATTCCCAGCCGTTGCAACCCGGCCACGGCCAGAATAATGGCATCGTAATTCCCTTCGTCCAGTTTTGCCAGACGGGTGTTGAGGTTGCCCCGAATGTCTTTAAACTCCAAGTGGGGGTAATGGTGGCGCAGTTGTGCCAAGCGACGCAGAGACGAGGTTCCGACGACTGCACCTTCAGGAAGGGTGTCGAGTTGCTTGTCTTTATGCTTTTCGTGAACCACGAGGGCGTCGGCGGGGTTTTCCCGTTCCGTGACACACCCCAGCATCAAGCCTTCGGGGAGATTCGTCGGTAAGTCTTTGAGGGAGTGAACGGCGAAATCTGTCTCGCCAGCCAGCATTCCCACTTCTAGTTCTTTGGTAAACAATCCCTTATCGCCGATTTTCGCTAAGGCGACATCGAGGATTTTGTCCCCCTGGGTACTCATGGTGTGGATTTCAAACTTGCGATCGGGGTAGCTCTCTTGCAGGCGATCGCGAACCCAGTGGGTTTGAACGAGTGCCAGTTGGCTTTTGCGAGAACCGATGCGAATCGTTCGGGCTTCAGCAGAAACAGAGGAGGTCATGGAACGGTTACTGAAAACTTTTCATTATACACAGACCCGATCTAGAATACCGCACTCGGGTTGAGATGAGGGGATGAGGGGATGAGAGTACGATTGTATAATGGGGTGTCTTCTCAGGGTCGTGTTCTTTTTTCCTCTCGTTAGCTGTGGATAACTTGTCCGATCGACTTCTCAACAGCCTGCAAACTACTCTAGCTGAGCGGTGGCAAAGTTGGGCGTCCGAACATGGGTTCGCGTCGTGGTGTCTCAGCCATCCGTTTTGGACACTTGGTTTGCTTTTCGTGGTTCTGGTGTTGTTTGCGGGATTGGTGCAAGCCTTGGGACGGGCGATCGAGCAATTTTGGCTCAAATTGGCACAACTTCCCATTTTGCTGTTTCGGTTGGCGTGGCGTCGATCGACCGCGTTAACGATGGATTTATTGCAGGAAGAGAAAGCCAAGAAGCGATCGGAAATTTTGACGAGATTGGCAGAATTGAGAACAGAAGAACAACAGCTTCTCGAAGAATTGCAACGCTGGCTTTAATTCAATAAAATAATTCAATCAAAAATAATTTGAATTTTACGCAGAACCCCCCGGTTTTGACAAAATTACGTTATTTTAGCGCGAAATCCAAAATAAAAAATAATTTTAATTTTATTTTTTTAGTCTAAAATCTTGTTGCAAAAAAATAATTTACAACAATAAAAACATCGCATTTCACCGAAAAATCCTCGGTGTCTTCTATATATCTGTGTTGAAACAACCATTTCACCGAGAACGGGAATTTCTGCACGTCAGTTGACCCCAGCTTCTCTATCGCTACACCCCATCGACTTGGCAAAATCCATCGATCGCCGTTTCCCTTCCCCGCTAACTTTGCCATAATTCCAAAAAGACCACGATAAGCGATCGCAACTCATGGGAAAAACCAAAAACGTCCTCGGCCAACCGTTAGACCCCTGCTGCTTCTCCCCGCGCACGGGATTTTACCGAGATGGATTCTGCAACACCGGTCCCCAAGACTTAGGCGCTCACATCGTTTGCGCCCAAGTCACCGCCGAATTCCTCGACTATACCAAAGCTCAAGGAAACGACCTCAGTACACCCGTTCCGGCGTTTCACTTTCCGGGGTTGAAACCGGGCGATCGCTGGTGTTTGTGCGCCTTGCGCTGGAAAGAAGCCCTCGATGCGGGCGTCGCGCCCCCTGTGGTGTTAGCCTCCACCCACGAAAACACCCTGGAAGTCGTTCCCTTAGAAGTCTTGCAGGAGTACGCCTTAGACGCGGAGGAAAGCGCCACCTGATTTTGGGGAACGGTCGATCGACAGTTTCAACGCCCCTGAGTACAATAGAAACCCTAGCGTTGGCGTCCTTGGCGACGCAGTCCTTCACGAG
The DNA here is from genome assembly GCF_049974805.1 of Baaleninema sp. Taxonomy (NCBI): domain Bacteria; kingdom Bacillati; phylum Cyanobacteriota; class Cyanophyceae; order Oscillatoriales; family Oscillatoriaceae; genus Baaleninema; species Baaleninema sp. The sequence goes on along the minus strand of NZ_JBNGCO010000021.1, from coordinate 22,035 downwards.
AGAACATGGTGCGACCGATAGCGATCGATCTCTTTGCTGGAGCGGGTGGAATGAGCCTCGGTTTCGAGCAGGCGGGATTTGACGTGCGAGCCGCCGTCGAACTCGACCCGATTCACTGCGCCGTTCACGAGTATAACTTTCCTCAAACCCCCGTTCTCTGCAAAAGCGTCGCCGAGGTGACGGGCGACGAGATTCGCCAAATCGCCCAAACCCAGAATGTCGATGTGGTGTTCGGCGGTCCGCCCTGTCAGGGGTTTTCTCTGATGGGAAAACGGCTTCTCGACGACCCCCGCAATACTTTAGTGTTTCACTTCCTGCGCCTGGTGTCGGAGTTACAGCCGAAATACTTCGTGATGGAAAACGTCAAAGGTATGGCGGTGGGGAAACACAAAGGCGGAATCGATGCCATTATCGAAAAATTCGACGCCTGCGGCTATACTGTCGTGACGCCGTACTGCGTTCTCAATGCGGCTCATTACGGGGTTCCTCAATATCGCGAACGGCTGTTTCTCTTAGGACACCGTGGCGACGTTCCGCCTCCGGTTTACCCGCAACCCCAAACGCGCCCCGCCAATCGGACGCCGACGCCGAAACACTTGCGCTCTCTACCGCCGTCTCCTACGGTGGCCGAGGCGTTGCAAGACTTACCCGAAATCGAACAGTATGAGGAACTGTTAAGGGGGGATTCCGTAGAGGCGGAGTTCGGCGAACCGAGCGAGTATGGGGCGATTTTACGAGGGTTGGCGATCGAACCGGAGGATTATAGCGATCGCCGCCAGTACGATCGCCGCCGTTTGACGGGAAGTTGGCGCACGCGACACAACGCCACCTCGGTCGATCGCTTTAACAACACCAAACCCGGCCAAGTCGAACCCGTCAGCCGCTTTCTGAGACTCGACCCTAACGGCATTTGTAACACTTTACGGGCGGGAACCCCCAGCAGTCGCGGCGCCTTCACCTCCCCTCGTCCCATTCACCCCACTTTTCCCCGCTGCATTACCGTCCGCGAGGCGGCGCGATTGCACAGTTATCCCGACTGGTTTCGCTTCCACGCCACGAAATGGCACGGATTCCGACAAATTGGGAATTCCGTTCCCCCTCGCTTGGCGCGGGCGGTGGCGAAAGAGATTATGGAAGTGTTAGAGGCGACGCCCCACAAGAGCGATCGCGTTCTTCGTTTAACGGATTCTCCCCTGTTAACTCAACCCATGACCGACGCCGCGCGACATTACGGCGTTTCCCATCACGTCATCGCCCCCCGATTGTTGAAGGGAAGAAGAAAGAAGGAAGCCTGAAAAAACCCCGTAGCGGTTGGCATGGCTACGGGGCTACGGGGAAAATGCAATCGAGGGTTTTCGCCGTTAGGATTCGATCGATACGACAACGGCGTCGCTTTCGTTATCGACCCAATCCACCGTCCGCAGGGCGTAACGTCCCGGCGGCACCGTAACGCGGGTTTTCTCTCGAGAAATCACCTGTTTCAACTCCCATCGATCGCCGAGTTGTTCGTACAACGCCACCGATTTCACGTCGTCAGAATACTCCGATTGCCAGCGAATCGTATTGGCACTGGTTTCTACGCCACGGGGCGCGTCCGGGGCAACTGCATCCAACCAGGGCATCGGCGGTACCAACGCCGGACGTGGATACAAACGGCTTCGGAAAACCTGGTTGACGCCGAAACGGTTTTCCATAAACACCTTCATACTGAAGAAGATATTCCCCAAAGACCCGCGCACCGCCGAACGCCGCGAAATATCCACCTGTCGCAAATATTCCCCAACGTTCCAATCCAGGTTGTCCAGTTTGCTGAGGTAGTTTCCGGCGTAGATGTGCCGTCCGTGGGGATTGTGCGACAACCACCAATCTAGCAACACCGGGTAACTTTGAGCCTGTTGGTCGATGCGCCAGTACAGTTGAGGTGCCATGTAGTCCACCCAACCCTGCTCTAACCAGAGTTTCGGATCGGCGTAGATGGTATCGTACTGATCCATTCCGGTAATGCCTGCAGGCTGTCCCGGTCGATAAATGCCGAAAGGACTGATTCCGAATTTGACTTGCGGTTTAATGGCTTTAATCCCTTCGTACAACCGACGGACTAAGGTATTGACGTTTTGACGCCGCCAGTCGTTACGGCTGAGTCGCCCGCCGTTTTTGCGATACTGGCCGTAAGTTTCTGCGTCGGGAAATTCAACCCCCGGTTCGGGATAGGGATAAAAGTAATCGTCGAGGTGGATTCCGTCTACGTCGTAGCGACGCGCCACGTCGGTAATGACTTGGTAAGTGCGGTCTTGTACGTCTGGTGCGCCGGGATCCATCCAGACCAGGTTTCCGTAACGATAGGCGTATTGGGGAAACTGTCGCGCCATGTGGTTGGGGGCGAAGTCGTAATCGCTTCCCAGTTTGGCGCGGTAGGGGTTGAACCAGGCGTGCAGTTCGATGTTACGGGCGTGGGCTTGGTCGATGGCGAACTGTAAGGGGTCGTAAAAGGGCGAGGGGGGTTGGCCTTGGCGTCCGGTGAGCCAGTAACTCCAGGGTTCGATGCTGGAGTTATAGAGGGCGTCTCCGGCGGGTCGTACTTGTAGGATGAGGACGTTGAGGTTCAGTTCCTGCATTCGATCGAGCAGGCGAATCAGTTCGGTTTGCTGTTGGGAGGTGGACAAACCGGGACGGGAAGGCCAGTCGATGTTGACCACGGACGCCGCCCAAACGCCGCGAAATTCGTGACCGTTGAAGGTGGTGGGGGAGGTGGCGAGGTCGCCGGGTTGGGAGGGACGGGCGTAGGCGTATACTTGTGTCAGCAGTAAGGTGGCGACGGTCAGCCCTACCCAGAGCAGCCGTTTCGGACGCAGGCGCTTGAAGGGGGAAAGGGCGCGATCGAACAGCCGAACGCATCGCGATGCGATCGAGGAGCGAGTTGGGTTCATAAGCTGGTGTGTGAATTGGTGTGTGAGGGGTCTGTAGACTTGGGAAAATTCGATTCCATCGAACTTGTCAGCTCGCGCAGTTATTGTAGACTGCCTTGAGCAGTCTTCTTATCACAGAAAGGACGGTTCTGCAATTGACAATTGAGAAATGAGATGAGAAATGAGAAACGGGGAACGGGGAACGGGGTTCTCAAACATCCAGTAATCCATATCGCTGCTGGAGTTTTAATAACTTCAAGCGGGCGTCGGCGGCGTTTTCGGCGAGATCGGCGAATTCGACGAACCGTTGGAGTTCTTTTTTTAAGAGATTGCGTTCGACTTCCCAGGTTTGGCGATCGAGTTGTGGCGGAAGGACAATGGTATCGAACAAGGTCGCCCGCTCTTTCCCGGGATGGGGGCGTAAAATGCGACCCCGACGCTGGACGAACTGGCGGGGGTTGCGACTGCTGGCGAGAATTATGGCGGTGCGAATCGCGGGAACGTCTACGCCTTCGTCGAGACAGCGAATCGCCACTAATCCCTGTAACACTCCCGACTCGAACTGACGGCGCAGTCGCTCTCGTTGGGAGATGGAGGTTTCGGCGATGTAGGTGTTGACGCGGTAGCCTAACTCGCTTCCCAACAGCCGCACCACCGCCTCGAGTTGCGACTCGTCGGTGTCGGCGTTCGTGCCGTCGCTGCAATAAAATAAGGTATGGCTGGTGTTGAGTCGCGTTCGCATCACGCTTCGTAAGGCGGCGATTTTGTTGGACGCCGTACCGACTAAACGAGCGCGACGCACTAGTAAGGCGGTCAAATCTTCCGGTTCGCGATCGATCGATTGCAACGCCCAACCGATGCGGTGCGTGAGTAAGGCGTAAAGACGACTTTCTGTTTCGGTAAGGTTGACAAAAACGGGAAAGTATGTATAGCGCACCAGCGCCCCGGCGCGAATGGCGTCGCCGAGGGTGAGTTCGGGTTTGAGGACACTTCCGAAATAGTCGAGTAAGGCGTCGGTTCCCCCTTCGTCGAAATAGCGTTCTGGGGTGGCGGAGAGTCCCAACCGTAGCTTGACGTGGCGGGGAAGGGAGGCTTCGAGGCGGGGTGCGCCGAGGTTGTGGGCTTCGTCGCCGACGATGAGGGTTTTGGCGGGAAGATAGCGTAATTGGGACTGAAAGGACTCGCTGATGAGGGTGGCGTTGGTGGTGATGAGGGTGAGAAACCGTTGGCTGTTCGATCGCACTCGATAGAGTTGGCGAGTTAACTCTCCTTGCCACTGATGGACGCTTTCAAAGGCTAAAATCGGCGTTAGATGAAAGCGTTGACATTCTCGCGCCCATTGCGTCACTAAATGGCGGTAGGGACAAACCACCACCAACACCTGCAATTCCAGTGTTTCGTAAAGCCGAGTGGCTACAGCCAAGGCGGTGATGGTTTTCCCGCTTCCGGTAGCCATTTTCAAGGTTCCCCGTCCGTTGCTGGCGAACCAACTGCGGACGGCGCGTTCTTGATAGGGGCGTAACTGAACGTCGTCGGGAAACTGGGGACAGCCCCAAGGAGTCCCCACGGACGAGAGGCGAGTGGGGAACGAAGCTTGAGAGAACGGGGTAGAACAGTCCGACACGGCTGGTTAAAACCCGGTTTTTTGAGGCGTTGCGGTCGATTTTAACCGATCGATCGACCCGCTGTCATGTCTCAATGTCCCCGGAATACACTGTTGGTTGGGTCGATTCAGCTTTCTTTGGGAGCATCGGTGAATTTATACCCGACCCCCACCACGGTTTTAATAAACTGAGGGTGGGTGGGATCGGCTTCGACTTTCTTTCGCAATCGCGCTACGTGGGTATCCACCACCCGTTCGTCGCCAAAGAAATCTTCGCCCCAGAGGCGATCGATCGACTGCGCCCGACTCCAAACCCGCCCCGGATAGCTCATCAACATCGCCAATAAATTAAACTCCAACGCCGTCAAATCCAACGCTTCCTCGCCGTTTCCGTCTAGGTGGCGGTGGGCGGTTCTCGTATCCAAATTGAGGGTAAAATGTGCGGTTTGATAAATTCGCTCCGGGTCTTGTCCCCCCTGGCGCAAACTGCGACGCAACAGGGCCCGTACTCGCGCCACCAACTCCCGAGGGCTGAAGGGTTTGACGAGATAATCGTCCGCCCCGGTCGATAAGCCGATGACGCGATCGATCTCCTCTCCTTTGGCGGTCAACATCAAAATATAGGGATCTTTGACCCCCGTTTGCTGTCGGATGCGGGCGCAAACTTCCAAACCGTCCAACCCCGGTAACATTAAATCTAAAACGATTAAATCCGGTTGTTGTTGGCGAAACGCATCGATCGCCGCCCAACCGTCCCCCGCTAGATGACAGGAAAACCCTTCCGGTTCTAGGGTTTGTTGCAGCAGTCGCGCGATTTCCCAATCGTCTTCAACAATGAGAATTTTCATGGACACCCTTCAACGTTGTTGTTTCGATCGAACTGAAGGAAGTTCGCCGCGATCGCGCAGTTGGCGCAGTTCTTCGCGAACGCTCATCAAGATTTTACCTAAATGGTTTTCTCCGGTTCGATCGACACCGCATCCCCAAAAATAATCCACCGGGGAATCTTCCACTAACACCTCGTCCCCCGTCTCCAGTAAAACCTGTTGAATCTCCGGGTGAGTCAAAAACTTCTGGCGCACCGCCTTCCGCATCACCGTGGTTTTCACCGCATCCCAATCCCCACGACATCGACGAGATCGATCGCGCCCCAACTGCGCCGCCTTTTCCGGCGTCTCCGCCTGGCGAATCGTCTCCATCAGCCACTCGTCCTCGGTTCCGAGGTACTTATGAGCTTGATAGTAATGCTCTACCGTCGGCCAAAATTCGCCCTCCAATTCGATACTGTGGGGCGAAAAATTTGAAAAACAACCGTATGGACGATCGACTTTATAAAAATAAATGGTCATGTCGTCTCGATCGAGCCATCCGCGATCGACTACCCAAATCCGTCAGCTTTCAGTTTACACGACCGGTCTTGAGGAATCCCCCCGCCAGAACGCAGCTAACACTGTCCCGACAGGGGGATTATCAAACAGTTCTCCCAAACAGTTCTCCCAAAAGGATATCCTCGTCTATCTCGGCCAAATCTCGCAAATGGGGCAATTCCGAGAACGTTACGCCAAAACCGTTTGTTTTTCCCAACGTCCGACGGCGTTTCCAATCACCGCCAGTTCCTCCATCAACTGACGGAACTGTTCCGGCGTCAAGGACTGAGGACCGTCCGAGAGAGCTTTTTGCGGGTTCGGATGCACTTCGATCATCAACGCATCAGTTCCCGCAGCGACAGCAGCTTTAGCCATCGCAGGAACGAAAGGCGCCCATCCGGTACCGTGGCTGGGGTCGATGGTAATCGGAAGGTGAGTCAGGCTCCGCAACACCGGTAACACGGACAAATCGAGGGTGTTGCGGGTGTAACGGCGATCGAAGGTGCGAATTCCCCGTTCGCAGAGAATCACGTTGGGATTCCCCGCCGCCAAAACATATTCCGCCGCCATCAACCATTCTTCAATGGTGGCAGACATTCCCCGTTTCAGGAGAACCGGTTTTTCTTGCGCCCCCACTTTCTTCAACAGGGCGAAGTTTTGCATATTGCGGGCGCCTACCTGCAGCACGTCCGCCACTTCGGCGATTTTCTCGATATCTTCGGCGTCCATCACCTCCGTAATCACCCCCAAACCGGAGGCTTCGCGGGCTTTCGCCAGCAGTTCCAGGGCGCTTTCCCCGTGACCTTGGAAGGCGTAGGGAGAAGTGCGGGGTTTGTACGCCCCACCGCGCAGGAACTTCGCCCCGGCTTCTTTCACGCGCAGGGCGGTTTCGACGATGGCCTCTTCGCTTTCTACGGAACAGGGGCCGGCGATGGTTACGACGGGATGGTTTTCGCCGAACATCACGTTCCCCTCGGGGGTCGTCACGCTGACTTCGCTGGGTTCTCCGTGGCGAAACTGGCGACTAGCCCGTTTGAAGGGTTCTTCGACTCGCAAGACCTGCTCGATCCAAGGGCTGATTTCTTGGAGTTGCAGGGGATCGAGAGCGGCGGTGTCGCCAACGAGACCGATGACGACTTTGTAGCGTCCGACAATGTTTTCGGGGGTGAGTCCCCGCTCTTCCATTTCTCGGTTGAGTCGATCGATCTCCGGCTGCGGCGTACCGGGTTTCATCACGATAATCATATTTACTGCTCTCCCACAATCGTTATCAGCCAGCGATGCCAGCTTGGGTTTTGCGTTCTTTTTCTAATTGTAGTGAATCCGACTGAATCGGGGCTTGAGACATTTCGCAGGCGATCGCCGTCTCGTCCCCAAACTCCACCATTCCTGGGCGATCGGCAAAAATACGCATCGGAAATCTAGGAAGTTTGGCTGGGTTTGAGGTGTCCCACCTCAGACAGGAGCTTCAGGCGATCGAAGCGATCGCTCTTTTTTTATCCCAAAAATTACGCAGAAACGATATTTTTTTTCGCGATCGGGATAAACAAATACGTAAACTTACTGCGAATTTTAACCTATTAATTTTATAAGCTTAAATAAAAATACAGTATTTAAATTGTATGTAAATGGCAAGCATTTAGATATAAAGATTATACAAAGTGCGTAAATCCTCGGTTGTAACACTTGTTTGTTGTTTGTACGATCAGGTAGAAGGTATCACTCAAACCGTTATTCAAGCGAGCCAAAGAACAAGCCCAAATGAAACCTAAAATTCCTAAATCTATCCAGTTCGGCGCCATTTCCAGCAGCCTAGCCGCCGCCACTTTGTTGACAGTTAATGTAACTCCTGCTCAAGCGTTCAGCTTCACCACCAACAAAACCGGTAGCGATCCCAAAGGTCTCATCGAACTGAACTCGATTCAACTCGACGACGGCACCGTTATCGATGACTTTTCCTTCATTAACGAAGCCCGCATCGTCAGCAACGACGAATATAGCGGTGGCAACACCGGGGCAGCCAGTGCGGACATCGGCGACAACCTCACCTCCAGTCCCGACACGGGAATGAAGAAAGAAAACCTCTCGGAAAACGAACTCCACGTCAACCTGAACAACCTCAACCTCAATAGTATTATCGACACGGAAGACAACGGTAACTTTGCCATGGATTTGTTCTTCGATAAAGCCGTCGATAACCTGTTGGTTTGGGAACGGGGGATGAACAGCAAACTCGGCGTTCAAGCCATCGATCGCGAGGGAAATCTTCTCGGTCGCTATCTGGAAGTGAACTCGAAAAACTGGGATTACGCCGGGTACAATATCGACACCCAAGAAATTGGCAGCGCTCAGCGAGTCGGCGCCCGAGGCATCAGCATGGCAGAATTGGGCGTTGAAGACAAATACATCACCGGTTTCCGCTTCATCAGCGAAAGCAGCTTCAACGGTCCCGACTGGAAAATCCTCGGCACTGACGTCACCCGTGGCGGCAAAGTCCCCCTCGAAACTGAAAGCGTCCCCGAACCCGGTACGATGGCGGGATTGCTGGCTGTGGGCGGATTGTTAGTGGCGTCTCGCCGTCGCCGACGCAGCTAGAACGATTGCTAATCGACAAGGGTTAACGAACTTTCCGACAATACCAAACGACAGACTTGAGGAGCTGTGATGAGAACTTCCGTTCGTCCAGCCCTGAAATATCGAATCAAGGGTGCAAACAAGACGACATCGGCGTTATTGCTGGTGTCGTTTAATTTTGGCGTTGTTTTGGAAACGGTTTATCGAACTGTCCGGTTTCCCGTTTGGACTGTCGGCGACGAAGCTGCAAACGGCTGAGATTCTGCGATATTGACATCCTCCCCGAACCGCTTCGCTGAGGTCGGGGATTCCCAAACCTCACGATTTAGGTTTCTGTTTCCTTCCCTTACGGGTTTTTCGCAACTGCCCTCTAGACTCGTGTCCTTTGGGTCTTACGTCCGCTCCACAGACTGACACGGCGTGTCCCGCCGCCAAAAGGTTCTTCGCAGCGTTGAGGTCTCGGTCGTGGTGCATCCCACATTCAGGACAAGTCCACTCTCTAACGCTCAACGGCAACGATTCGACGATATGTCCACAACATCCCCCCTTTAGTTCCCCCCTTAATAAGGGGGGTTAGGGGGGATTCGGAAACCACTTGTCTACCTTGACGAGAGTTCTGCCATACCACTGACATTTGTAGTCCAGTTGGTTAACGAACTCGCCCCAAGCACAATCCGAGATATGTCGGGCAAGCTTGGGGTTCTTCACCATGTTCTTGACCGACAAGTCCTCGACTACAATCGTTTGGTTCTCACGAACGAGTCGAGTACTCAGTTTATGCAGATAGTCTGTCCGAGCATCGGTAATCTTGGTGTAAATTTTCGCCACTTTCCGACGCGCTTTCTCCCGATTCTTCGAGCCTTTCATCTTACGAGAAAGAGCCTTTTGAGCGCGTCGCAAGCGTTTGTAGTGTTTGTTGAAATGTCGAGGATTGCTAATCTTCTCCCCGTCAGAAGTCACCGCCAGACTGTTGATACCGACATCGACACCGACAGATTTCTCGGTTTGGGGAAGCGGCTTCACGGTGTTGTCTTCCACCAACAGCGAAACCTGCCAACGTCCCGAGGGGTCGAAACGAACGGTTACAGTGGAAGGTTTGGCTCCTTTGGGAAGCTGACGGCTCCACCGAATGTTGAGGGGTTCGCTAGATTTAGCAATCCACAACTGTCCGTCTTTCCAACGAAAGGCAGAACGAGTCAACTCCGCACTGCCACCATTCCGTTTCTTTTTAAACTTGGGATATTTGGCACGTTTGGCGAAGAAATTGGCGAACGCTTTTTGAAGGTGTCGCAATCCCTGTTGGAGGGGAACGCAGCTCACGTCATTGAGAAACTGCAACTCCTCTTCCTGTTTCCATTGCGTCAACATCGATGAGGTTTGAGCGTATCCAATCCGTTCTTGTCGTTCGTACCAAGCCTCGGTTCGGGCAGCCAAAGCTTTGTTGTAAACTAGACGAACGCAACCAAGCGTCCGATGCAGGAGGTTTTCCTGTTCGGGGGTCGGGTAAAAACGGTATCGGAACGCTTTGAGTACCATGCCTCACATATTAACATTTTAACTGTCAACCCACCCGTGGAGGCGCGTCGTTCCTCCCCGATTCGGCTATCGCCTGAAATCGGGGTCTCCCGACGCGATTTTCGATGAACACCCAATTAGTACAGCAAGCGATCGAAAACAATGCGACTGTCCCAAATGCTCTTTGTCACTCTGCGCGAAGACCCCGCAGAGGCAGAAATTCCCAGTCACAAACTGCTACTGAGGGCGGGATATATCCGTCGGATTGCCAGTGGGGTGTACGCCTACCTCCCCTTGATGTGGCGCGTGTTGCAGAAGGTGTCCCAAATCCTGCGCGAGGAAATGAACGCCACGGGCGCCCAGGAATGTCTGTTACCGCAGTTGCAACCGTCGGAGTTGTGGCAAGAGTCGGGACGGTGGGAGACTTACACGAAGGCTGAGGGGATTATGTTCGCCCTCACGGACCGACAAGAGCGACAAATGGGGTTGGGACCGACTCACGAGGAAGTGATTACGGCGATCGCTCGCGATTGTATTCGATCGTACCGCCAACTTCCGCTCCATCTCTATCAAATTCAAACGAAATTCCGCGACGAAATTCGCCCCCGTTTCGGGTTGATGCGCGGTCGGGAATTTATTATGAAAGACGGCTACTCGTTCCATACCGACGAGGACAGCCTCAAGCAAACTTACGCAGATATGGATAGGGCGTATCGCAACATCGTGCGTCGTTGTGGGTTAGCCTTCCAAGCCGTCGAAGCGGATTCTGGGGCGATTGGCGGTTCCGGTTCTCAGGAATTTATGGTTCTCGCCGACGCGGGAGAAGACGAGGTTCTCTACACCGAAGATGGAAGTTACGCGGCGAACGTGGAAAAAGCTGTTTCGCTTCCTCCCGACGCGGAACCCTCGCCGTTTGAGAAGTACGAAAAACGGGAAACCCCCGATACCGCCACCATCGCCAGTTTGTGCGACTGCTTGAACTGTTCGCCGACGCAGGTGGTGAAGAACGTTCTCTATCAAGCGGTGTACGATAACGGAACTACGGTGTTGGTGTTGGTGAGTGTTCGCGGCGATCGCGATGTGAACGAGGTGAAGCTGCAAAACGAACTGACGCGACGGGCGGGGGATTACGACGCCAAAGCACTTCTGGCGTTGACGGTTCCCGATGCAGAGGCGCAGCAGAAATGGGCGGCGAACCCGTTACCTTTGGGATACATTGCGCCGGATTTAGGGGACGATTACATCGCTAAAGAGACAGAGGTTGCGCCGAAATTCTTGCGCTTGGCGGATAAGACGGTGGAGAACTTGCAAAACTTCGTCACGGGGGCGAACGAAACCGGATTCCACGTTGTCGGGGCGAATTGGGGCGACCAGTTTACATTACCGCCTGTGGTGGATTTGGATAAGTCGAGGGCGGGCGATCGCTCGTTGAAAAATCCGGAACAGGTTCTGCAAACCGCCCGAGGGATTGAAGTCGGTCATATTTTCCAGTTGGGAACGAAGTATTCTGAGGCGTTGGGGGCGACGTTCACTGATGAAAACGGGAAAGATAAGCCGTTGGTGATGGGGTGTTATGGGATTGGTGTCTCCCGGTTGGCACAGTCGGCGGTGGAACAGTCTTATGATAAGGATGGCATTATCTGGCCGGTGGTGATCGCACCCTATCACGCTATTGTTACGGTTCCGAATATCAACACCAAGGAACAGATGGAGGCGGCGGAAAAACTCTACGGGGAACTCAACGCGGCGGGAATCGAAACCCTACTCGACGATCGCAAGGAACGGGCTGGGGTGAAGTTTAAAGACGCCGATTTGATTGGGATTCCCTATCGTGTGGTGACGGGTCGATCGATTTCTCAGGGTAAAGTGGAAGTGGTCGATCGCGCCACCCACGAGTCTCGAGAGATGTCGATCGAAGATGTGGTTCCTACTTTAAAACAGTGGGTTGAGGACGCCTTAGCGCGATAAGTTTTTGGGGGGCGCGGTTGCTGTTACGGTTTCTGCGCTCCCCAAAATTGATATTTTTAGTGTTATAAATATCGATACAAAATTGATTTATAGAAATTTCTAAGTAACGTTCGATAAAACAACAAAAACAAAAAGGGAAATTGAAAATGTCTGAGGGAACTCTGCAAGTCTCACTCAAACAAATTGTGCTATCTCCCGGTCAACAACTGGTCATGACCGATGTAAATTGGCAGATGTACGAACGAATTTTAGAAGAGTTCGGAGAAAAACGCAGTGCGCGGATTAATTACAGTCAAGGACTTCTAGAAATTATGGTTCCGTTACCCGAACACGAGGTCAATAAAGTAATTATTGGCGATTTAATTAAAGCTTTGCTAGAAGAAATAGACCTTGAGTTTTGGAGTTTGGCGTCTACCACATTTAAAAACGAAGCGATGCAGCAGGGACTCGAACCCGATGACTGTTTTTACATCGAACACGAAGCGGAAATTCGCGGTAAAAAACGCATCGATCTTACTGTCGATCCCCCTCCCGATCTCGCCGTAGAAATCGATTTAACCTCTCGCACTCGGTTAGAGAATTACGAAAAACTCGGAGTCAAAGAACTCTGGCGGTTTGACGGTGAGGTGTTGGAAATTAGCGTGTTGCAAGAGGGGAAATACCAGCAAACACGCCAAAGTTACCACTTTCCAATGGTGGCGATCGCAGAAATTATTCCGCAGTATTTGGAACGCAGTAAAATCGAAGGTCGAAATCAGACCATAAAAGCCTTTCGCGCTTGGCTTAAAACACAGCTATAGCTGCAAACACAATAAGAGTGAGTGTGAGTTAAACTCGGCCAGTAAAATCGGATCTTCTGAGATTGTGGTGTAATTTGTGAATTTGAATCCCAAATCTGGGATGACCGGGTATAAAATCCGCTTATAATCTCAAATTTAGAAGTCCGAAAAATTTAATCTCAGTTCGTTTAATATCTCAAAAAGCGATCTCAATACTTCAAAGTTAATTTTATCGGCATATCATTTTCAATGACCGAACCAATCATCGAAAATATTCGCCTAAAAGAACTCATTTTGGTTGTCAATAAAAACAAACCATTTTTTGATGAGTTTGTTGAATTGCTGAAACAACAAGGTTATCAAAACGTTCTAGAGTTTGTTTCTGAGCCAGAAGAAGAAAAGCTCGACTCGGTATTAACGGCATACTTTCAGCATGATTTTAAAAACTATCTTTACGATGGAATCGCACGTCCGTACAGCCCTACTAAATCCAAATGGTTTTTCATAACCTGGCTATTGCGCGACGCACCTCAACAACGTTTGCAACCAATTCTTTCCTCCTTAACAGAAGGTAAGACAATAGAAAAACGTATTTTTGTAATTAAGCAACTTATCCAGTTTATTGCTCCTTTGATGACGGATAGACAACAATGGGAATGGTACGCGATCGCAGAAGTGATGCTCCAAAGACTAGAAGGCAGCCGTAGAGCTTTAAAAGGCGGATTGTTTGAAGCAATTGTTCGGACTCAGTTAACACAGTTATTCAAAAAACATCGACTTAAATTGTCTGTTACACCGCAACAAGTGACCCTCAATGAAGAAACCTATGATGTAGAAATTGTGGGCGAAACTGCTAGGATTTTGATGCCTGTGAAAACTCGAGAGACGATGGGGGGCGGACACGCTCTTCTGTTTACGCGAGATATTCATAAATCCATCTCCGTCGCTCAGAAAAATGGATATACTTGTATTCCAATAATTATCGCCGAATCCTGGGGTGGAAACCTCGAAAACCTTCCCTGCGATCGATACATTTATATTCAAGTCAATCCCAATCAAGTCGATCGCATTCATCCTTTACTCGCAAGACACTTGGAAGAAATTCTTGCTGTTTTTGCCCGCATTCAGTGAATATGACTGATACTTATTGCAGCGATAATAAATTTATTTGAATACAAGACAGCCTTTTTTGAGCAATTTCAATATAGTCAGGATTTAACTCAATTCCTACATAGTTACGTCCGAGTTGATTGGCGACTAAACCTGTGGTTCCTGCCCCAAAAAACGGATCGAGAATTGTTCCGCCAGTCGGACAACCTGCCAAAATGCAAGGTTCGATGAGTTTTTCGGGAAAAACAGCAAAATGTGCGTCCCTGAATTTAGAGAGTGGAACGTTCCAAACGGTTCTTTTATTTCTACCTTTTGGGTGAAATGCCCGATCCCATCGCCCATCGTGTAGATTGGGGTTTCCACCATTTTTACCTTGTTCGGGGGTACTGTTCCTTTTGCCAAAATGGTTTCTGCCTCCTTTCATTTTGCTGTTTTCTGAAAATGTAATATGTTCTTCGCGAATGGCATCTTGGTCGTAAAAATATCCTGAAGCTTGTTTGGTGAAAAAGAATAGATATTCATGGTCGATTGTCAGCCTATTTTTAACGGAATGTGGCATGGCATTAGGTTTGTACCAAATAATATCGTTTCTTAAAATCCAACCTCTATCTTGTAAGGATAAAGCAACACGCCACGGCATTCCGAGCAAGTTTCCATTAAGGTATTTGTCGCCCAAGTTAAGCCAAAGAGTTCCTGTGTCTTTCAAAACTCGACGGCATTCATCAAATAGGGTGACTAAATTCGCTACGTATGCTTGAGGGGTATCTTCATTTCCGATTTGTTCGTCAATTCCATAATCCCGCTGACCGTAGTAAGGCGGGCTAGTTACAATACAATCGATCGACTCAGAAGGAAGCGATCGCAATAATTGTCTAGAGTCGCCACACAATATAGTATTTAGTAAATTACGCTCGTTCATGGTGTTATTTTTTAGATTAGTCTTTTCTATTTTGTCAGAAAATACTAGAAAAAGCATAATTTTATTGTATTGCGTATCGCTTAGTTGGTCAAGCATTCAGAATAAAAAACATATTTTTTTTAATTGTTGAAAGTTTTTTACAAAAAAACATGGCTCAAGTCGATCGATCCGTCTCAATAGTGCATAATATTAGTAAAGGTTCGATCGCCCTCTCGGAGACTGGTTCCATGACGAACGCTTTCACCCTCAACTCGTCAGCCCTCCAACTAACAGACGAGCAATTTTTTCAACTCTGTCAGGATAACCGAGACGTACAATTCGAGCGCAACGCTAACGGAGATCTCGTCATTATGCCCCCTACTGGCGGAGAAACTGGATATCGAAACTTTGAACTTTATATCGATTTGGGAATCTGGAACCGTCAAAGGAATCTTGGGGTTGCGTTCGACTCTTCGACGGGGTTTATCCTTCCCAACGGTGCGAATCGCTCTCCGGATGTGGCTTGGATTACAAGCGATCGCTGGAACGCTTTAACACCCCAGCAAAAACAGCGGTTTCTTCCCCTTTGTCCCGATTTTGTCGTAGAGTTGCGATCGCCCAGCGACAATCTCGAAACGTTGCAGCGTAAAATGCAGGAATATCGAGACAACGGAACGCGACTCGGTTGGCTCATCGATCCCACCTCGAAAACTGTGGAAATTTATCGTCCAAATTGCTCTGTTGAAGTGGTACAAAACCCCGAACAACTCTCGGGAGAAGCGGTTTTGCCGGGGTTTGTTCTGAGGCTCGATCGTATTTGGAAATAACGACTATTGCAATAACGACTATTGCAATAACGACTCTACCGCACAATCAATCACGCGATCGGGTTCTATGGGAACCACTTCTGCGCCGTGCATTAACTCCTGGGCGATGACGAAGTGAAGTAACGCCCCGACGAACACTCGCGCCGCTGCTTCGGCGTCTTTACATTTTAACGAGGATTGTTCGGCGAGATACTGCGTCACTATCGTTAACCCCGGTTTGAACAGGTTTCGCACGAACGTTTGGGCGAGGTGGGGAAATCGCCCGGATTCTCCGATGATTAAGCGCACGAAGGCTTGATAGTCTTTATCTTGCTCCACGCTTATTAATAATGTCTTGGCAAACTGGCGCAAGACGGCTTTGGGTTCTCCTTCTAAAGACTTCGATCGATGGATTTGGGCGAATTTGCGTTCCGCCAGTTGCTTCACTAACGCCTCGAACAACCCTTCTTTATCGCCGAAGTGGTTGTATACCGTGGCTTTCGAGACGCCTGCGGTTGCTGCTACCCGATCCATGCTCGTGGCAGCATAGCCGCGTTGGAGAAATTCTTTCATCGCACCGTCGAGGATTTGCTCGGCTTTTGGGGCGAGTTCGAGGGTTGGGGCGTTTTTTTGAATCATGGTGCGTGTTTGGCGAGAAAACGGAATCGTAGACGATCCCACTTCTAATTATACTATACGGTTTAGTTTAGATGTGAAAGGTTTGTAAATTTCCCTAAAAATTGAACTAATCGGTTTAGTCTAGTGCTATACTCAAAAGTGAACTAAACCGTTCAGTTGCATTCGAGAGGTTCGACGGCAATGCGTGGCTTTGAACTCAGACAGGCTCCCAGCACCCTTCCGATATCGAAAACAGCGATCGCCCTCATTTCCCTGGCACTTTTGGGTTTGGGCGGAAGCATCGGTTACGCCCTAGTACGCCGCAGCGCCTCATCCTCCGAACCCGCTGCGGTGACTGAAGTGCAACCGCCTCGCATCGAAACTGTGACGGCGATGGGATGGATCGATCCCAAAGGAGAAACCATCGATCTCTCCGCCTCCCAATCCGCCGAAGGAAGCCGAGTCGATCGCCTCCTGGTAAGCGAAGGGGACTGGGTAGAAGTCGGACAAATCGTCGCGATACTCGACAGCCACGATCGCAAACAAGCCGCCCTCGATCGCGCCCTCGCCGATGTCGAAATCGCCAGAGCGGAACTGGCGCAAGTGGAAGCCGGGGCGAAAACCGGAGAAATCCGAGCGCAAGCGGCGAGATTCGATCGCAACCGAGCCGAACTCCACGGACAAATCGCCACCCAACGGGCGAAAATCGCCAGCTTACAAGCCACCCTCAACGGCGAACGGCGAGCGCAACGAGCCACCGTCGAACGGCTACAAGCAGAGTTGCGCGTGGCGAACAAAGACTGTCAGCGATACGAACAGTTGTATCGAGACGGCGCCGTTTCCGAACAAGATCGCGATCGAACCTGTCTCGACGCCGTAAGCATCCGCGAACAAGTCAGCGAAGCCCAAGCCAACCTCGATCGCATCGTCAGCAGCTACCAAGCCGAAATCGCTGAAGCCCAAGCCAACCTCGATCGAACCATCTCCACCGTCGAGAGCGAAATCACCGAAGCCGAAGCCACCCTCGACGCCGTAGCCGAAGTGCGCCCCCAAGACTTGCGCCTCGCCGAAGCCAAACTCATGTCCGCCCAAGCCGCCGTCACCCAAGCCGAAGCGGATTTAGAACTGTCAGTCGTGCGATCGCCCCAAGCTGGGCGAGTTTTGGAGATTTACACCCATTCCGGCGAAACCATCGCCCCCGAAGGAATCGTCAAAATCGGACAAACCGACGATATGACGGTGGTAGCAGAAGTGTACGAAAGCGACGTTCGCAAAGTACAACCCGGACAATCCGTCACCATCACCAGCGACGCTCTTCCCCAAGACTTAAAAGGAACCGTAGAGCGTGTGGGTTGGCAAGTTTTGCGTCAAAGCGAACTCGATCTCGATCCCGCCTCCAACGTAGACGCCCGAGTTGTAGAAGTTCGCATCGCCCTCGACGAAAATTCCAGTGCGATCGCCGCTCCCTTTACCAACCTGCACGTCATCGCCGAAATTGCGTTGGCTGAAGACAGTGAACAGTAAACAATCCGTAGGGTGCGTGACTTGAAAAATCGTCACGCACCGACAATGTATTTTCCCCATCTCCCCCTCATCCCCTCATCCCCATGCTAAAGCTCATCAAATCCCTAAAACGCCGAACGCCGCTGGGGTGGTTGCAACTGAGCCATGAAAAAACCCGTTTGTTAGTGGCGTTAGCCGGAATCGCCTTTTCCGACATCCTGATTTTCATGCAGTTGGGATTTCAAACTGCTCTCTACGCCAGTAATACCCGACTGCAAAGCCACCTCGACGCCGATATCGTGTTGTTGAGTCCCAACGCTCGCAACCTTGTCAACTTGTCCACGTTTCCTCGGAGTCGGTTGTATCAAGCGATGGACGTTCCCGGCGTCGCTACCGCCGATCCGATGTACGTGCAGTTTTCCGATTGGAAAAATCCCCAAACTCGCCAGAAAACTTCGATTTTGGTGATTGGTTTCAATCCCGATCGCCCGGCGTTCGAGTTACCGGAATTGCAAGAGTACGCTGACGAGATGAAACTTCCCAATACCGTGACGTTCGATCGCAACGCCAGGGGAGCCTACGACGAAGCGATCGCGGCGATCGATCGGGGCGAACCCGTCAAAACCGAGTTAGAAAACCGCACCCTCACCATCGCCGGATTGTACGAAATGGGGGCGTCTTTCGCCGCTGACGGAACCCTAATGACGAGCGATCGAAACTTTTTGCGACTGTTTCCCCGCCGTCGCCCGGGAGGAGTGAGTTTGGGAATTCTCCACGTCGAACCCGGACGAGATCCCGAAGCCGTCGCCCAAGCCCTCGACGCCTACCTTCCCGAAGACGTAAACGTTCTCACCAAAGAAGGCTTCATCGCCTTCGAGAAACACTACTGGGCGACAAATACCGCCGTCGGGTTTGTCTTCACCCTCGGGACTATCATGGGGTTCATCGTCGGAATCGTCATCGTGTACCAAGTGCTATCTACCGACGTGCGCGATCGACTTCCCGAATACGCCACCTTCAAAGCGATGGGATATCGAAACCGCTATCTCCTAGGAATCGTGTTTGAAGAAGCCGTCATCCTCGCCTTCATCGGTTTCTTTCCCGGCGTCGGCGTTTCCCTGGGCTTGTACGCCCTCACCCGCAACGCCACGAACCTACCTTTATATATGACGCTATTCCGAGCGATTCAAGTCCTCACCATCACCTTAATTATGTGCGGTATTTCCGGGGCGATCGCCACCCGCAAACTGCAAGCCGCCGATCCCGCTGATATTTTTGGATGAAGAGATGAGGGGATGAGGAGAGGATGGGATGAAGATTTTACCCTGTCACGCACCGCCCCCAAAAGCCGACGGTTAACCAGGTTATCAATTGTCAATTATCAATTATCGAAAATGGCCGCAATTACCATCGAACATCTCGACCATTACTTCGGACATGGGGCGTTACACAAACAAGTCCTGTTCGACATCAACTTAGAAATCGAAACCGGGGAAATCGTCATTATGACGGGTCCCTCGGGTTCCGGTAAAACCACGCTGCTGACGCTGATCGGGGCGTTGCGTTCCGTTCAATCGGGGAGTTTGCGCGTGTTGGGGCGAGAACTCTGCGGCGCGAAAGAAAAGCAACTCGTCGAAGCCAGACGCCACAACGGATACATCTTCCAAGCCCACAACCTCCACCGCAGCCTTACCGCCTTGCAAAACGTGCAAATGGGGTTAGAGTTACATTCGCAGATTTCTCGAAAAGAAATGGAAAAACGCGCCGCTCGTATATTGGAACGAGTGGGATTGAGCGATCGCGCCGACTATTACCCAGAAAACCTCTCTGGCGGACAAAAACAACGGGTAGCGATCGCGCGGGCGTTAGTCAGCCATCCGGCGATCGTTCTCGCTGACGAACCCACCGCAGCCCTCGACAGCCATTCCGGGCGAGAAGTGGTGAATTTGCTCCACGAACTGGCGAAAGAAGAAGGTTGTACCATCCTACTCGTCACCCACGACAACCGAATTTTGGATGTCGCCGATCGCATCGTCAGCATGGAAGACGGACGACTCGCCGCCCAAAACGGACGGGCTGTCGAAAAAAACCGCACCAATCCATTGAATACTGTTCTACAATCGACGTGAATTCCTCACCCTAGAGTCACGTCTGTATGACATTCGATCGCCCTCTCGGTTCCGTCATTCAAGGTTCCCTCAGCGAAGGATTAGAAGTTCGCCTTCATCCAGATGTCTCGGTTGAAGATATGCGCGTGGGTAAATTTCTCGTCGTACAAGGAACCCGCGCCCGTTTTTTCTGCTTGCTCACCGACGTATCTCTCGGAACCGCCAGCCAGCGCATTTCCGCCAATCCGCCCCAACCCGAAGACGACTTTTTACAATCGGTTCTCATGGGGGGTGGAACCTACGGAACCATCGAACTCAGCCCCATGCTGATGTTATCGCTGAAAGACGAAAACGCGGCTCGGGATGCGATTCAAAATTTGGAAAATAACGGTAATAACGGCGGGAAACTGGCATCGTTTCAAGCCAATACCAGCGTCGATTTAGATTTACTTCCCGTTAAAACTATTCCCAGCCACTTTTCCCAAGTTTACGAAGCCCAAGATCGCGATTTTCGATCGGTGTTTGGCTGGGAGGACGATCCCCAGCGAAACAACTTTGCGATCGGGAAACCGTTAGACATGGAAGTTCCGGTTTGTCTCGATCTCGATCGATTTGTCGAACGCAGTAACGGCGTCTTTGGTAAATCGGGAACTGGGAAATCCTTTTTAACCCGATTGTTGCTCTCCGGCGTCATTCGTAAAAACGCCGCCGTCAACCTGATTTTCGATATGCATTCGGAGTACGGTTGGGAAGCGCAATGCGAGGGTAAAAATATCAATACTGTTAAAGGATTGCGTCAACTGTTCCCCGGAAAAGTGGAAATGTACACGCTCGATCCAGAATCGACAACCGAGCGAGGAATTAAAGGCGCACAGGAACTTTTGTTGAGTTACGACCAAATCGAAGTTGAAGATATTTCGCTGGTTCAACGGGAGTTAAATTTATCGGAAGCCAGCATCGAAAACGCTATTATTTTACGGAACGAATTCGGTCGAACTTGGATTTCTCAACTCTTGGCGATGGATAACGAAGAAATTCAAGAATTTTGCGAAGTTCGCCGGGGAAATAAATCCTCAATTATGGCGTTACAACGGAAGTTATTGCGTCTGGACGAACTGAAATATATTCGCAATACCTGCCCTCAGAACTACGTCAAACAAATTATCGAATCGCTCGAAAACGGAAAGCACGTCGTTATCGAGTTTGGTTCCCAGTCGAATATGTTGTCTTATATGCTGGCAACCAACGTGATTACACGACGCATTCACCGCCATTATGTGAAGCGATCGGAAAAGTTTTTAAGGACGAAAAACGTTGTTGATAAGCCTCAACAATTGGTGATTACCATCGAAGAAGCTCACCGTTTTCTCGATACGGCGTCCGTTCGCAGTACCATTTTTGGTACCATCGCCCGCGAAATGCGAAAATATTTCGTTACTCTATTAGTAGTCGATCAACGTCCTTCTGGAATCGACAACGAAGTGATGTCGCAAGTGGGAACGCGGATTACGGCGTTGTTGAACGACGATAAAGATATTGAAGCCATTTTTACGGGGGTTTCTGGGGGACAAAATTTGCGATCGGTGTTGTCGAAATTGGATTCAAAACAACAAGCTTTAGTCTTAGGACACGCCGTCCCTATGCCCGTGGTGGTTCGGACTCGTCCTTACGATGAAGAGTTTTACCGGGAAATTGGCGATTTGGATGTCGAGTCCATGGAAACGGAAGAGGTTTTAGAAGCAGCAGAAACGGCAAAATCAGATTTGGGATTTTAAGTGATGGAAGAACTTTTAGAACTCAAAGAACTCCTGCATCGAGGTCGTGTGGATGAGGCGTTGATGCTCGTTGAAGAACTCGAAGAAATGAGTAAATCGGACAAACTGAATAAGATTTTTAGCTATGGTGTTATTTTGTTGTTGCATCTCATCAAGCAAGAGGCGGAACAACGCACAACGCGATCGTGGGAGGTTTCGATTAAAAATTGCGTGAAGCAGATTCAGCGAACTAACCAACGGCGGAAATCAAAAGGAACCTATTTAACGAAAGACGAATTACGAGAAACGTTGGAAGACGCTTACGAGTTGGCGTTGGAAAAAGCGGCGTTAGAGGCGTTTGAGGGGCGTTACGAAGCTGAAGAGATTGGGAAAATGGTAGAGTTTGATGAGATTATTCAAAAGGCGATCGATCTCATTGAGAAAACATCAAAATTGTGATATAATTAAGTCACGAAAACTAATTATAAATTGTCAATACTCAATTAACCAAAGGTGTCATCTTATC
>NZ_JBNGCO010000020.1:15958-51659 GCF_049974805.1 Baaleninema sp. | reverse complement strand
CCCCCCTTCGCCCCCTATCCCCCCTTCGCCCCCCTTTGAAAGGGGGGTTGGGGGGATGGTTGGGGGGGATGTGTCTCTGAGCGTGAAGATTACTCGTCCGGAGAAGTGCGATCGCGCCCTTTCCGTTCCAACCGTTTCCCCTTACGACAGACCAAATCGTGACAGCAATACTGACAGGCGCGGTAGTCTACATCCGGTTCGACGGGATACGCCCCCTGTTTGAGATCGCCAACCACGCGCTGGGCGAACTCAGACAGCGCCGCCTCATCGACGGAATTGGCGCGGCCGATAACTTTCCCCTTGGTTAACGAATAATAATAGGCTTCCGCCAGGGGACGCCCGCCGCCGAGTTGCGGGGCGGCGACATCTACGTACAGGGGAAGTTGTACGTCCAGGGCGGCTTTTCCGCGACGGTCTTTCGCCCGCGTCGGACGACTGGAACGGTTTTTATATTCCACTAAGCGCACTCCTTCGGGGGAGAGGTCGATGCGATCGATAATCCCTTTGACGCGCAATCCGTACCCAACTCCCTCAAACTCCTGTTCGGTGGCTAACACCTCTGTTCCGTCCGGTAAAAACGATTCCTGCGAAATCG
The DNA here is from genome assembly GCF_049974805.1 of Baaleninema sp. Taxonomy (NCBI): domain Bacteria; kingdom Bacillati; phylum Cyanobacteriota; class Cyanophyceae; order Oscillatoriales; family Oscillatoriaceae; genus Baaleninema; species Baaleninema sp. The sequence goes on along the minus strand of NZ_JBNGCO010000020.1, from coordinate 51,064 downwards.
TCTGGCGCAACCGTTCGAGATGTTCGTGACGTCGCGCCTTCCAGGCCGCCAAAACGGGTAAGTTCGAGTCCCGTTCGGCTTCGGTAAAGGCCGCTTCTAAGGCGTCTAACATTCCCTGACGCAAATCCGGCGAGTTTTTGGCTTTCTGATAAACCAAATCCAGGGTTTTGTGATACAACCGCCCCCGCAACAGCCCCGACAGTTCCGTTTCCGCTTCCGCCAGTTCCGCCAGGTGGAGTAACTGGGTGGCGAACCATTTGAAGCCACACTGACCTAACATCGTCAGTTGAGAGGCGCTGAACACCCGTTTTCGGTAATCGAGGGGAATGTCGGTGACGCCATCGAAGCGATCGAACGGGGTCGATCGCTCTCGATTCCACTCTACCGCCCAAGTATGGCTGGCGTGGGTCAACACGCGATCCAACACGCGATCGCTTCCGAGGAAATTGACCACGCGGGGATCGGACTGACGCAGGCGGTATTTTCGCGCTTCTTCCCAACTGGCGGCGGTTTTCACCTCCGGTTCCGACGCCGCTGAGGGGGGAATCTCGAACTGAGACAGAAACGGACTCGGTAAGGTGGGTTCGGTTCCCCGTTGCTGCGGGTAAGACATTTCGAGGCGCGTCGTCGCCACCTGTAACAACAACGCAAAGGACACCGCCTCGCGACGGGCGATTTGCGCTGCGGTTTCGAGGGGGAATCCCTGGCGGTTTAACTGCTGGCGCGTTAAAAAGTCGAGTTTGGCGTCGTCGCGAACTGGGGCGGGATAGATTCCTTCGGCGACACCCAGGAGAAAGACGTAAGGAACTTTTGCGCCGACGAGAGACAGGGGGGATTGTAAGGCGACGCCGCCCCGTCCCGGTTGGGCGGAAACTTGTAGGAGAGTTAGGCTATCGGTGACATCTCGGGCGAATCGATCGAACGTGAGGCGATCGCGTTCGGGTTGTCCTAAACTCAGCAGCCCTTCTTGAAAGGTATACAACGCCGCCAGTTCGCCGGGCCACAGGCTGCACTGTCCTTGTAAGTTCCAGGTATCGAGAATGGCTTGGAGTCTGTGAACCCAGGTTTTGCGCGTGGCGGATTTCCAACTTCCCAATTTGTCTAAATCCGCCCCGAAATTATCCCAGGCGCGGCGGGTGTCGGGACGTTGTAGGCGAACTTGATTCCAGTTTAGGGAGGGTTGGTGAGGGGTGAGGGGATGGCGTAACAGGTTGGCGGTGGGGTTGAAGGCGAAGTGCGATCGCATCGCGTCTAACAACAGCCGCATCCACGCCCCGAACCGGGTTTTTTCCAGGGGAATCGGGTAGCGGGGACGAATGGGAAGGTCGTATTCCCAGGCGATATCGAGAACGATGTCGCTGTAGGTGGCTTCGTCGCGGGTGACGAGAACGATGTCGCTTTCGCGAATTCCCTGGTTAAGTAGGGATTTGATTTCGGTGAGGACGTGGCGAACTTCGGTATCCAGGTTGGGATAGACGGTATACCTGGCGGGGGAACGGTGGGTTTTTGTTTGGCTGCGGCGAACGGTCCAACCCCGTTGTTTGAGGGTTTCGGCGGCGTCGCGGCGATCGCGAAACCCGTCGTCTTCGGTACAGGGAAGATGTAAGAGGCTACCCTCGGCGGCGATCGCATCGAGAAAGGTGAGGGCGTCTCGTCCGAAATCGCCGTTACCGTAAACGAGAAGGGGTTGGGGGTCGCCGGGGAGTTTGGCGGCGTGCCAGAATAATTCTGCTGCATCGATGGTGTGGCTTTCGTGCAGGCGATCGCGATATTCTCGGGTAAAGCGGACGAGAGATTGGAGTTTTTTGGAAAGTCGAGGTTTTGAACTCTTTTCTAAAATCTCTTCTGAAATCTCTTCTGAACTCTCTTCTGAAAGGTTTTCTGAGAGATGTTCTGAGATATCTTCTGAAATCTCTTCGGTGGCGAGAAGGGCGTCGAGGTCGATTCCCGATCGCAACAAAGTGGAGACGGCGTTGTGAGAGGTGCGAAGGGTTCCTTCGAGATCGTCGGTTTCGAGAATTTCGCGGGCGACGTTGAAACGGGTGCGATAGGCGAACAACGGCGGTGCGACGCGCCAACCGCAAGATTGGCAAATTTGACGGGCGAGACTGTCGAGGGTGCGATGGGGAACGCCCAAGGCTTGCGCGGCGTCTGGGTTGGCGGTAATGGGTACGAGTCGATCGATCTCGGGGGTTCGATCGAGTTCGAGGGAAAGTTCGACAGTTCTCATGTTTGCAGTCGCGACAGTTTTTTCTCGAAGTTAACTCCAATTAAAGCAAATTTTTTCAACCTGTTAATTTTGAGAGTTTCCACAAACTTAAAATCGATAAGTTTCACCGTAGGTTAGGTGGAACGGAGTGGAACCCAACAGCACAAAGGTAGCGTATGTTCCGGCGTCACCTGAATTCACCCGAACGCACCGTTTCACCACAGATTGGAGGGAGAGGAGAAACGGTTGTTAAATGTTCGCAATTCCTCGATCGATCGCAGTACCATCGAAGAAGCAGTCAGGAAACGCCAGTCATGGTACGAAACGACGCAACCGCCAACACTGTGGCGCTGCTGTGCTTTAGCGGTGCGTTGGTTCTCCTGGCGTTGGAAGGGGCGAAACTCTTTCCCAACCGCTTTGTAAAAGCTTCTCCAGAACCGTCGAAACCTCCCCTGTTAACGGCGAAAGTCAGCGTTGTCACTGTCTCGACGCCGCAAACTCCACCCTCGCCACCCACCCCTTCGCCCCCCTTTCAAAGGGGGGTTGGGGGGATGACACCGAATTTAGCGACGATCGATCGCTCTTCCCGTTTGGTTGTCGATCTCAGCGATCGAACGGTCTCTTTCTATCGCGGAAACCAACGGATCGATCGCTATCCCATCGCCGTGGGAAAACCCGGTTGGGAAACGCCGACGGGAACCTTCGAGGTGACGGACAAAATCCCCAATCCCACTTGGGAACATCCGATAACGGGGGCGATCGTTCCCCCTGGGGCGAACAATCCGCTGGGGGAACGCTGGATAGGGTTTTGGACGGACGGAGTCCATGAAATCGGCTTTCACGGAACTCCTGATGAGTCGGTGATGGGAGAAGCGGTGTCGCATGGCTGCGTGCGGATGCGAAACGCCGATATTCGTCAGTTGTTCGATCGCATCGAACCGGGAACCACTGTCGTTGTCGAACCCTAAAATCGACTAAAACTTACGAGTGAGTTGCAACGCGCGATCGCTCGGTAACTGTTCGATCGCCGCTGTTAAATCGATCCACGATCGCAGTTGATTTCGTTGGAAAGTACGACTCATCACCACGTAAATCGAAGTCTGATCGCAGCCGATTCCCGCCGATTTAACGTCGTTCCAAGATTTCGCCGTCACCTCGTCCGTCACTAACCAATGGGATTTTTCCCAACTGAAACGGCGCGTAAAATAAAACGGCGCTTCACTTTTACCCGTAATCAACATCTTTTGCAGCAGTTTGCGAATTAAATTCGGGAAAAACCGCCCCACCGTCAACATGACGATTCGCAACACCATCAACTTCAACGGCGTCATTTGCTGCTGTTTCGACCATCCCAACTGTCCGCGAATTTCGACTTCGTGGGGTTGCACTTGCACTTGATAGCGATCGACCAAATGACCGACAGCGTTTTTCAGTTTGTTTCCCGATTTCACCTGTAGCGACAGTTGGGTATCGGAGGCGACGAGTTGTCCGTCGCGGAATATCTTAAACACGCCCCCTTTATTGAGGGCCACGTAAAGCTCGATCGTCGCTTCAGCGGGGTTTTTCGGGTCGGGAAGTGGCGCTGCGTCGGTGGCGTCGCCGTCTTCAGAGACCGAGGGAAACGTGGTGCGGCGATCGATGAGAATTTGCGCTTCTTTGAGCCAAATATGACCGACGCGGCGAGGGGGAAGCGGCGGACGTTCGCTGACGAAATCCCGCCACGCTAACAAATAGTTCCAGGTGTGGTGTCCGACGATGTGATCGTCGGCGTAGCAAGGTCCGAGTCCGTTGGCTAACCCATGCAGGAAGCGATCGTTAATCTGCAACGCCGAGGACATCCATTGTCCCGCAATCTCGAAGCCGTGGGGGAAGAAATTATAGGTGTTGCGACTGGCGTACTCACCGCCGAAACTACCGTCTGGGTGGATAAAGTGTCCTGCTAGTTCGATCGCCTTATCGAGTGCGGCGCGAAGGCGATCGTCGGGATGGTTGCGAAGCTGCTCGAACCGCGCCAAACACCAAATCGTTAAGGTATGATAGCCCGGATCGCAGCCTTCGTATTCCTGAAACCAGCCTTCTTCGCTTTGCCACTCCAGAACCCGTTCTAACCGTCGGGATTTCGATCGCGCCCATTTCGAGGGCTGTCCGAGAACCTGTCCCGCCAGTTCCAAACAGAGGACGATGAGGGCTTGGTGGTTCGTCAGTCGTCCGCTTTCGTGGTGTTCGGCCAGCCAATCGGCGCGTTTTTCAAAAAATTTCAGAATTTCATAGTTGTCCAACCCCAGCATTTGGTAACTTTCCAAACAAGCCAGGAGGGAAAACGCCGCCGCACCCCCCGCACGCTCGAAGGGAAAGTAATCGTCGCAAGAGCCGTCTGGGTGGGCGCTTCGGGCAGCGTAGAGAATGCCCGCTTCCACCCACTCGCGCATGACCGCTTTTTCGTAAAAGGGGTTGTTGGGAATGGGGAGACAGTACGCCAACGCTAGGGGGTAGACGAACTCTTGAGACATCCCGCTGGGAAAGTCGATAATTTTGTAATGCCAGAAGTTGCGATCGAAACAGCCATAGGTGGGACTATGGGGGTTACGATCGAGCAGGGTGAGGATTTTGGGAATCTGCCCCAGGGCGTGCTGGGCGAATAACTCTCGCATAGTCGGACAACACGGGAAACAGCAGCGATCGCTGCTATCTTCGCACAAGTTCTCGAAAACCTATGCTTTATCTCATGCCTTATAATTTGGTTGAGTCGAGCCAAAATCGCCACCCCAAACGCTCGCGCGTGAGGAGACGTTGAGGATACGTTATGCCGGAAACCCCTAGCACTCACCCCACTGACAACCGCCTGCAACGGGACGATCGCCCGGTTGATGCTTATGCCGATCGGTTGATCGACGATGTGTTTCAGGATGTCGATCGCTTACTCGACAGTACGACACAGCTGCCCCAAGAACCGGCCGATCCCAAACCCCTGGAACTCAAACCGATTCAAATTCCGCCGATTGTGGTACAGCCGTTGGTGGCACCGGCGGCGGAAACGAAGCCGGAAGCCCAGTCGGTTCCGGTGACGGTGGACTCGGAAAGCGAGGAAAAGGCGAAAACGGACAAGTCCTTTTTGTGGTTCGATCGCCTGTTACTCGGCGGCGCGTTCGTCTCCCTGGTGGTGGTGTTGGCGTTGTGGCTGCTCGATCGCGGTTTGCTGAAAAATTGGTTCTCGACGGCGGAAACGGACGCGGAAACGGCACAACCCGCCCCAGTGATGGAAGATCCGCAAGTGGTCGCCAACGCAGAATTTTCAGATTATCTCGGACAGGCGCTCGATCGCATCGAAAACCGCACTCCAGAATTACCGGAATCGGAAACCGATGCCCTACCCGCCATTCCGCCGGACGTGGCGACGCTCTCGATTCCCGTCAACCCCACCTCTCCCAACACGGTGGCGCAGTCTCTCAGCCGCATCGCCAACGCTTTAGAGCGGGTTTCGACGACTCCCGTACCCTTACCGGAACTTCCCGGCGACCTCGAAAACGCCGACGATCCCACGCCGCCAACCGTCGATCCCGACGACGCAGTGGCAGTATCTCCCCCTCCGATTCCGGTGGAAGTCTCGCCAGAATTGCTTCCAGAACCCGCCCCCGAACCGGCTTCCGAACCCGCCCCGTCCTCTGTAACCCCCGAGGCGAAAGAACCGACAGAGACCGCCAGTCGCCCAGTTCCAACGGACGTTTACGCTTTAGTGGGGACTCTGGAACGAGGAGAGGGCGATCGACCAGCGGCGTTATTTGAAATCAACGGTTCGCCGCAATGGGTGGATTTGGGTGAACCCATCGCCAGCAGTGGGTGGACGTTGGTGGAAGTGACGGGCGATCGCGTGTCGTTGCGGCGTAACGGCGAAGTTCGATCGATCTACGTCGGCCAACAATTTTAAGGGGTGGTTTCGGGTCACTGTTGCTGTCACAAGGAATGCGATCGTGGGTTTATTTGAAGACTTCAGCAAATTTCTCGAAACGCGCTTGGAAGAATTTCTCCAAGCCAACCCTCATTTGGAACTCCAAGCCCTCGAAGAACAGCTTCGGGAACAGGAAGAGGATACGTTGCGCCTGATTGCGGATTTAAAAGCCAAACAAAAGCAACTCGAAGATAAAATCCTCGAAACCGCCCAAGACATCCAACGCTGGCACATCCGCATCGACAAAGCAGACCAAGCCGGACGCCAGGATTTAGCCGCCGCCGCCCGCGATCGAGAAGCGGTATTGTTACGACAAGGAAACCAGCTTTGGGGACAAATGCAAGGGGTAAAAGAACGCCTCGCCAAAGCCCAAGAGTTACAGAAACAAATTCAAACGCACCGCCAAGAAGTCCACGCCAAAGCTGCTGAAATTAACGCCCAACGCGCCCAAGCTGCGGCGAGTCAGTCGTGGAACATTCCCGGTTGGGACGAAACGGCAAATTATCGCTTTCAAAACAATCCCGCCGATCCCTTAGAACAGGTATTTCAGAAGTGGGAAACGGACGAAGAATTGGAACAGTTAAAGCGAAACATGGGCAAATAAGCCATTTTCGAGAAATTCACCTCAACAGAACCCCGGCATCTTCGAGATGCCGGGGTTCTAGCTTCCACCGAAAAAACACACAAAAACTATTGACAAAAAAATATATTATGATAGTAAGCTCGCTAATACTTTGTCCCTGGCGTTCTGCTGCGATCGGTTTTTCGGCGGCGAGGTCGGGAATTTCCCAAAATCCAGATCCCCGGCATCTTGAAGATGCCGGGGATCTAGCTTCCACCGAAAAAACACACAAAAACTATTGACAAAAAACAGATTTTGTGTTAATAGACTCGCTAAGGCATTGCATCCAACACCCCAACGAGAGCAAATCAACTCTTCTTCTTACGAGTCGAAGTCTTCTTCGTCGAAGTTTTCTTCTTCGTCTTACCCGTAGACTTGCGAGACTTCGTAGATTTCTTCGCCGCAATCAATTCCACCGCTCGTTCCAAGGTCAAATCCTCCACCGACTCCCCTTCCGGAATCGAAACGTTTTTCCGCTTGTACTTGATATAAGGACCGTAAGGACCATCATAAACATTGATAGGTTCCTTCTCCTCCGGGTGTTCCCCCAGTTCCCGTAACGGTTTCTTCGTACTCCCGCGACGGCCGCGTCCCCGCTTCGGTTCGGCCAGCATTTCCAAGGCGCGATCGAGCTGAATCGTCAGCACATCGTCCCCAGAACTGGCTTTAATCGATCGATAATCGTCTTTCCCGTCCTCACCCCCTTTCTTATGAACGATGTAAGGACCGAAACGACCCAATCCCGCCTGAATCGCATTCCCCGTTTCCGGGTGAACCCCCAACTTCCGAGGTAACGACAACAGCCCCACCGCCGTCTCGAGGGTCACGTCCTCCTTCTTCAACCCTTTCGGGAGCGAAGCGCGTTTGGGTTTCGGGTTGTCGTCAGTTTTGTCACCCAACTGCACGTAAGGACCGTAACTGCCAATGAGCAGATAAATCGGCTCTCCCGTTTCCGGGTGCATCCCCAATTTCTCAGGACCTTCGGTTTTCTGCTTCAGCAGGACTTCCACCTGTTCCGGGTCGAGGTCAGAGGGCGTGAGATTTTGCGGAATCGACGCCGTAACCGTGTCGCCGTTGTTCTCCGCTTCCAAATACGGACCGAACTTGCCGATACGGACTTTAACAGGTAGGTTTTCCAACTCGACGGTTTTCGCTTCCGCCGGGTCGATGCGGTCTTCCTGCTGGCGAACTTGCGTGTCTAAGCCGTTGTCGCCCAGGTAAAACTCTCGCAAATAGGGAATCCAATCCACTTCTCCGGTAGAGATATGGTCGAGGGTTTGCTCCATTTTGGCCGTGAAACGCAAATCCACCAGGTCGGGAAAGTATTTTTCCAGCAAGCTACACACCGCAAACGCCGTAAACGTAGGAATCAGGGCGTTACCGGTCATCTGGGCGTAGCCGCGATCGATAATCGTCCCGATGATGCTGGCGTAGGTACTCGGGCGCCCGATACCTTCGCTTTCGAGGGTTTTCACCAAGGACGCCTCAGTGTATCGCGCTGGGGGTTGGGTTTCGTGACCGATGGGGTCGATTTCCGTGCAAGTGGGAGAATCGCCCACCTCCAGATTGGGCAAGATAGCTTCGCGGTCTTCTAAGGCGGCGTTGGGGTCGTCGGAACCTTCCACGTAAGCCCGGAAGAAACCGGGGAAGTCGATGCGTTTTCCGTTGGCGCGGAATACAGCGTCCTCGACGTTGAGATCGATCGAAACGAAGGTTTGACGAGCTTCCGCCATCTGACAGGCCACCGTCCGCTTCCAAATCAAATCGTACAGCGCCAGTTCTCGGCCGCTCAATCCCGTTTCTTTGGGCGTGCGGAAGCGACTTCCCGCCGGACGAATCGCTTCGTGAGCTTCTTGAGCGCCCTTGCTTTGGGTGGCGTACTGGCGCGGTTTGGGGCTGAGATACTCTTTCCCGTACATCTGCTCGACGCACTGACGAGCGGCGGCGATCGCCTGCTCGGACAAATGCACCGAGTCCGTCCGCATATAAGTAATGTAGCCGTTTTCGTAGAGGCTTTGCGCGACACGCATCGTCTCGCGGGCGGACAGACGTAATTTGCGGTTGGCTTCCTGTTGCAGCGTGGAGGTGGTGAAGGGCGGGGCGGGTTTGCGTTTGGAAGACCGCTCGTCGAACTTCGCCACCGTCCAGTCTTTGTCTGTGAGGCGGTTTTTGAGATCGATCGCTTCTTCCTGATTCAGCAGCAGGACGTTACGACCTTGGGCGATTTTCCCGGTTTTCTCGTCGAAATCGCTTCCCGTCGCCACCTTCGTCCCGCCGACAGACATCAGCTTCGCCTCGAAAGGCGTATTGTCGTGGCTGAGACTGGCTTTGAGATCCCAGTAGGAACCCGTGCGGAAGGCGCGGCGTTCCCGTTCCCGCATCACCAATAAGCGCACCGCCACCGACTGCACGCGCCCAGCGGAGAGTTTGGGGGCGACTTTTTTCCAGAGGAGCGGCGAGAGGGTGTATCCGACGAGGCGATCGAGAATGCGGCGAGTTTCCTGAGCGTGGACGAGTTGCTCGTCGAGATCGCGACAGTTGTTGATGGCGCTGCGGATGGCGTCTTCCGTGATTTCGTGGAAGACCATGCGCTTGGTGGGCACCTTGGGTTTGAGGACTTGCAACAAGTGCCAGCTAATGCTTTCACCTTCGCGGTCTTCGTCAGTGGCGAGAACCAGTTCGTCAGCGGTTTTGAGGGCGTCTTTGAGGGATTTGACGACTTTCTTCTTATCCTTCGGAACCACGTAAATCGGCTCGAAGTCCGCTTCGACGTTGACTCCCAACTGTGCCCACTTCTCCTTTTTGACAGCAGCCGGAATTTCGCTCGCCGATTGTGGCAAATCGCGAACGTGACCCATCGAGGCTTCCACCTGGAAGTCAGCCGGGAGATATTGACGGATGGTGCGGGCTTTGGTGGGAGATTCGACGATGACCAGGGTTGACATGGAGTTTGTTACTTCGACCAGTGACAGCTAGGCGAGTGTGGATGGATAGAGATTGCCCGGTGGGACGTTCCCGTGGGTCTTTATTTTCAACCATATATCCGAACGTCGAGAATCGACAATCGGACGATCGAAAAAAATTTGAAGGATCGATCGCCCTCGGGAGGGAAACCGAACCGACCGAAACGGCGATACCGCCGCTGCGACCGCGATCGAACGTGAGGCGTCAGCCGGGGCGATCGATCCGATGAGTGATAAATCACTATAAACGCTTCGATTAGATTTTGTCGTCTCTAAGGTCGATCGAACTGGACGTATCGTTATGTATCATAAAATTGAGAATCCTTTACAAGAATGCTTAAGCAATTCTAAAATCGAACGTAAAATCTATTAAGATTAATGCTTTCGGGCTTTGAGAGCCGTTGACTGAAAAGGATTCAAAACATCGATACGTTCGGCATCTGGTCGAGCCGTTACCGCCTCCATTGCGAACGCGGCTTTTCGGTGCGATCGAACGAGAATCGTAGCCAAGATAGGAAAAGCAAGCATGACTACTAGCGACAAAACCCCGAAAACCAGAAGCAGCAGAAGCCGGAGTACGAAAAGTTCGTCTAGCTCCAAAGCTGAAGAAACCAAAACCACCACTGGGAGCCAATCGAAGGCAACCGACCCATCCGAGCAAACGGAAGAAAAAGAAGTGACGGCTCTGGCGGTTCCGGGGGAATCAGAAACGAAAAAATCCCTCGAAATCAAACCCGCCGAAGATTTACCGGGACACCGTCCTGTAACCGTCAGTCGCCGCAAAGTGGCCGAAACTTTCGCGGCTGTTGGCGGCGTGCGCCCCATTTTTAGCAGTGACATTCAATTTGCGGAGACGATTCAAGTGTCTGGAATTCGGCCAGTTGCAGCAAGCAGCCTTGCTATCAGCGAAACCTACAACGCGATGGGAAATCGCCCAGTTTCGGCTAGTGCGTTGAAAGTCAAAGATACCCTGCAAGCCTCTGGGGTTCGTCCGATTGCGGCGAGTACTTTGGCCATCAGTGAAACGATTACGATTATGGGCAATCGTCCGGTGGCACCGAACGCCACGGTTGAAATCGATACACTCATGGGCTATCTCGATTAATCGCCAACTCCTCTCTCTGTAGGTTAGGTGACAGCGCAAGCGAAACCCAACAGCCGAAAGTGTTAATTCACCCCAAATTGTAGGTTGGGTGGAGCGCAAGCGAAACCCAACAGCCGAAAGTGTTAATTCACCACAGAGACACAGAGAACACAGAGGGTTTTAAGACAGATACCCGGCATCTTGGAGATGCTGGGTATCTTGAATTATGGGGGGTGTTGAATTAAAAAATTGGCTATTATCGAATTGACGTTCTGTTGCTGAAAGGGGAACTAAGTTATGACTGTCGCGACTGAATCGAAACGCTACACCCCGGAAGAGTATTTAGAACGAGAAGCTAACGCTGAGGAACGCCACGAATATATTGATGGAGACATCACCGTTATGGCGGGTGGAACCCCAAATCACAACCGGATTTTACTGAATTTAGCCGGATATTTAAATTTTATGGTCAGAAAACAACCTTACGAGGTGTTTGTGGCCGAACAACGGCTTTGGATTCCCGACCGGCGGATTTATACTTATCCTGATGTGATGGTGGTTAGTGGTGAGATTCGGCTTCAAGAGGGACGAAACGATACGATTCTCAATCCTTTGGTAATTGCGGAAGTGTTGTCGCCTTCGACTCGTGGGTACGATAAAGGGGATAAGTTTTCGGTATATCGCAGGCTTGAAAGTTTTCGGGAGTATTTGTTAATCGAACAGGATTCGCCTCATGTGGAACATTATTTAAAAACGGATGTCGATCGATGGTTGTTTGCTGAATATCATGGTCTTGAGGCGAGTTTTAAATTGGGATCGATCGACCTCGAAATTCAGCTTGAGGATTTATACGAAAAAGTCGAGTTGAGCGAAATTTAGGGTTTTCATCAGATCCCCGGCATCTCCAAGATGCCGGGGATCTTGTCCGAAGGAGCTTATCCGAAGAGTTCTCTTTCAGTTAAGATTCGCCGTAATAGCTGCTGGTGACTTTACCGCGAAATACCACGTATTGATAGATGTTGTAGAACAACATAATCGGAATCAACACGCCGATAAAGACCAGCATGAATACGAGCGAAGTCGGGGTTGCTGCGGCGTCATAAATGGTGATATTGGTGGGAATTATAAAAGGAAAAACCACCAAAGCTAACCCAATAAAGGTTAGTAAAAAAATTAGAATTGTCCAAACAAAAGGCGCAATTTCTTTTTGTCGATCGAGACTTTTCCACAACTGCCAAACCAACAACACGCCGAGGACGGGAATTGCGGCAAAAATATAAATCCACGGAGCATCAAACAGGCGTTCTCGCGTGTAATCAAAGAAAATTGGCGTCGAAATCGTAATGGCGATCGCACCGATTAAGGTCGTCACCGCTGCAATTTTTGCCGTGCGATAGTGAGTTTTTTGCAACTCGCCTTCGGTTTTCAAAATCAAGTATGTCGAACCGATGAGAACGTAGCCTTGAATCAAGGTCAAGGCGACGAGCATGGATTGGGAACTCAACCAATCCCAAGTACTCCCGATAAAATGTCCGGCCTCGTCCACGTGAATTCCTTCGAGAACCGCACCTAACGAGAATCCTTGACCCAAGGCGGCGAGAAAACTTCCCAAACCAAAGGAAAAGTTCCAAAACACTTTATTTTCGGAATGTTCGCGAAACTCAAAGGCAACGGCGCGAAAAATAAAACCGAACACCATCGTCAAAATGGGAATGTAGAGGGCGTTCAGAATGGTACTGTACGCCAGGGGAAACGCGCCAAATAAGGCGCCACCCATCAACACCAACCAAGTTTCGTTGGCGTCCCAAACGTTGCTCAAACTGGTCATTAAAATCCCGCGCCGTTCTTCACTTGACGCCGTGAGAGATAAAATTCCCACGCCGAGATCGAAACCGTCGAGCATGACGTACAGAAAGAGGAACAAGGCGAGAATGGCAAACCAAACTTGCGCTAGAAAGTTGTCTAAAATCGTTAAATCCATCGCCTTCTATTGCGCCTCCATCGGACGGCTATCGGGTTTGTGAGTCGCCGGTTCGGTCAGTTCCTGTTCGGCTTGGCCGGGAAGGGGTCGATCGAGATCGGGACCTTTACGAATAATGCGACTTCCGAAGTACAAGGCGGTGACGAACAACAGAGAATAGATGACGGTAAACCCTGTCAACGAGACTAATACGTTTCCGGGTGGGAGTTTAGAGGCGGCGTCTACCGTGCGAATTTGTTCGTACAGCGTCCAAGGCTGTCGTCCCACGCAACGGACAATCCACCCGGATTCAACGGCTATGTATCCCAGCGGTGCGGCGAATATCCACGAAACCAGCAACCAACGCTGTTTCCCGATTTCCTCAGCCGAGAGTTTTCCGCGTATCCACTGAACGACGCTCAACAGCATCAGTCCGGCGAAGAAAAATCCGATCGCCACCATAATGCGGAAGGAGTAGTAAATTAACCCCACCATCCCGGGACGATCTTCGGGTTTCCATTCTTTGAGTCCCAACACGGGTTCGGAGAGTTGGGGTTTCAACTCGAGGATGTAGCCGAGTGCGTTGGGAATGGCGATTTCAAAGTCGTTGCGTTCGGCTTCGACGTTGGGAAGCGCGATCGCGCTCCAAGGTGCGGCGGTTCCAGCAGGAACGGTTTCCCACTGCGCTTCCATCGCCGCCAGTTTGGCCGGTTGTTCGCGATAGACTTGTTCGCCGCTGAGGTGTCCGACGTAGATTTGCAGGGGTGCGACGGCGATGGCGGCGGCGAGGACGATTTTGAGCGATCGCGCGAAAAATTGCGGGTGTCGTCCGTTAATGAGATACCAGGCGCTAATTCCCCCAATGACGAACAAGGAGGTTTCCAGCGTCGCGAGGAACATATGCGCCACGCTGTTCACCATAAACGGATTGAAAATCGCCTCGAAATAGTTGCTGACGACGAACTTTCCGTCTACCACTTCGCCGCCGGACGGGGTTTGCAGCCAGGAATTGGCGGTGATAATCCAGAAGGTGGACAGGTTCGCGCCGAAGGCCACCATAATCGTGGACAGGTAGTGAATGACGGGGGGGACGCGCTCCCAGCCAAACAACATGATGCCGAGAAATCCGGCTTCTAGCATGAACGCCATGGACGCCTCGAAGCCGAGAACGCTTCCGAAGAAGTCGCCGACTGCTTCGGAAAAGGGAGCCCAGTTCGTCCCGAACTGAAATTCCATCGGGACGCCGCTGGCGACGCCGATTCCGAAGTTGAGAACGTAGAGCTTGGCCCAAAACCGCGCGTGGTGGTAGTAGTCGGGGTTTCGGGTTCGCAGCCACATCCCCTCGACGATGACGAGGTAAATCGCCATTCCGGTGGTGAGGACAGGCCAGAGCATATGGAAGATGGCTGTCACCGCGAACTGAAGGCGGGACAGCACTACGGTATCTTGGAGAAACTCCATATATGTTGCGAGTGTTAAAGTGCGATCGAAGATAGAGAATCTGTCCTTCTTATATCGCAACTTTTTGTAAAGGTGGAACCTTTCTCGGGGGAATTTAAGATTTGTGTCGTTTCGATTAACGAAGTTCTAGAGATCGAGTCTGCGATACCGTTTAGGCTGGATCGGGTCAAATTAGATCGATCCAGCCTTTTTGATGGTTGGTTGCGATCGACTGTATCAAAAGCTACATTCAGAAGACCCCGGAACTCTCACCGGGAATTCCCTTATCCAATTACCCGAGAAATGGGAGGCTTTGGGAAATAAGATTGAGTCTAAACTGTCCGGCAACAGCGCCTCTGTCAACCCTAAGCGGTTTTCGCCTCTCGATAGGTTGGGAACGTGGTATAACCCTCTTCGTCAAAAGAATACCAAACCGACATATCCGCCGGAGGGTTCAATTCCCACCCGTTAGCGAACCGTTCCACTAAATCGGGATTGCTGATATAAGGTCGTCCGAAAGCAATTAAATCGGCATTTCCCTCGCGAATCGCTGCCTCGGCCTTATCCTGAGTATAGCCGCAATTTCCCATTAACGGACTGTCGAAAACTTCCCGAAACTCGGCCAGCGTCATCGGTTCTCCTAATTCGTGGAAGCCGAATTCTAAGCCGTCCATGACGTGGAGATACGCCAAACCGTATCGATTTAACTGTTTAGCAACATAGAGAAAGGTTTCGCGATAATCTGGCGATCCCATATCGTTAAAGCTGCCGTTGGGAGCAAGTCTCACGCCGACGCGGTTGGCAGGAAATACGGACGTTGTCGCTTCGACGATTTCCCGCAAAAAGCGAAAACGATTTTCCAAACTTCCCCCATAGCGATCGCTGCGATGGTTGGTTTTCGACTGTAAAAACTGGTCGATGAGATAGCCGTTGGCACTGTGAATTTCGATACCGTCGAACCCTGCCAGTTTCGCACGTTCGGCAGCTTTGCGGTAATCGTCCACCACCTGCGGCACTTCCTCGGTGTCTAAGGCGCGCGGAGTTTCGTAATCCTGTTTTCCCGTCGGCGTATGGATGTAATCGCCGTTGAGTCGAATGGCAGACGGCGCGACGGGAAGTCCGTCTTCGGGGTGAAAGCTGCTGTGGGAGGCGCGTCCGCAATGCCACAGTTGCAGAAACATCGGCGTTCCTCGGCGGTGAACCGCGTCCACGACTTGTTTCCAGGCTTCGGCTTGTTCCTCGCTGTAGATTCCCGGCGACTGTTGCCAACCGATGGCTTGCGTCGAGATGACGGTGGCTTCGCTGATAATCAATCCTGCTGAGGCCCGTTGTTGTTGACATACTCGCCGCCTTAAAAGAGCGGCGATTCTCCAGACCTCACGGTTTGGGATTCCTAGTTCGTTGACAACCCTTACTATCCATCGTTGCCAATGAATACCAGAGGGGTTTATCTCCCTAGGCGTTTTCCCCATTGCAGAGGAGGTTTCGGTATGCCCTACCGTACCTGAGAATCCGCGAAAAAATTGGTTCTCTGTACTTGTTGCTTAGAGCTTTTACCTGCCCGAGCCTTCCCGAACAGAACCCACTAACTCTAGTTTTCAAGGTTCAGTTGCCTCGATTAGAGGCTCGGTTTTTAAACGGGTTGAATACCGCTCCAGTTTCTCCCTTATAGCAGAGTCGCCCTGAAAGGGCGAGGCTTTAGACCCAAAATTTCTGGTAATATTTTGCCATCAGTGCGTTCGGCATCCGTTCTTTTCCGGCACGCGATCGCGTCAAAGGTGCCATAATCACGCGGTTTTTCAGCGATAAGTCTCCCAAGTTGAAGGGAGAGAGTAAGTGTGGGGAAAGAGTCGAAGTCATTGGGTTTGAAATTGAGGGTTAATCAGTCGAGTGAATCAGCGATCGAAATATTGGCAGCGATCGCCAAAACTGAGGGCAGTATGCCAGATAGAACGCCCTGAAAACACCTATCTTCGGAAAGATTGCCAAAGGATCGATCGCGCTACACTCGAGAAAAAGATCGATCGAGGGACGATATCATGTCAGCTAACGCGACACCGCCTCAACTCCCTCTAGCTGAGAGGTTGGAAGATTGGCATCCGACGCCACCGACGGAGATGAACCGGGATTTTCGCGGACCGGACTTTTTCGTAGTGTTAAACGTAGACGGAACGCGATCGCGCCAGGGTTGGGTCATTTGGGAAGAAGACGGACGCTATCCCGATGTCATCGTCGAGTTGATGTCCCCTTCCACAGCGAAGGTCGATCGGACTGATAAAAAACAGTTGTACGCGCAAACTTTTCACACGCGCAACTATTTTGTTTACGATCCCTTCGACGAGAATTCTCTCGAAGGTTGGCAACTGGACAAACAGTTTAACTACCAACCTCTCGAACCGCAAGAAAACGGTTGGTTGTGGTGCGAAACCCTGGGATTTTGGTTGGGAACCTGGCAGGGGACGATCGAGCGAGAAACCGCTATTTGGTTGCGGTTTTACGACAGAGACGGAAACCTAGTTCCGCTTCCCGAAGAAGCAGCGCAACAAGAGGCTGAAGCGGCACAGCAACAAGCGGAAGCGGAACGCCAACGCGCCGAACGCTTAGCGGCACGATTGCGGGAATTGGGAGAAGATCCCGATAGTTTTTAAGTGGATGGGATTTCGCTATACGAGTCAATACTTATCAAAAATGTTGTAGCGCGGAGATTTTCTCGGCGCTACAATTTTTTAGGCGATTTGGGGTGGAAATATGTTCGATAAATTTAAGTTACCCTCGGCAAAAATGGGGACTTCAACGGTTTCGTTTGGTAAAAAGATTAGAGTGTGACAATATTCAAATTTTCCCGTTGGAATTTGACAGAGTTGCGTATAGGTTTCGAGTCGATCGTCGATTAAATTAAAAATCCAGAAATTCTCGATTCCCGCTTCGGCGTAAAGTGTAAGTTTGACATCGCGATCGAACCCTAACGAAGAATCTGCAATTTCGATAACCAGGAAAATATCTTCCGGCTGCGGATGAGTTGTGAGATAGTTATCCTATCGAATTATCGCAATAACAAAATCCGGTTCCGGTTCGCTAAAATTGGGAAGTTCGATAGGAGCTTGACAGCGAATTTTCGCTTTTACTTGGAGAAGACTAGCTAACTCTTCTAGTAAATTCATACAACAGACAGCATGGCGTTTTCCTTGGGTGCATCTCAAAAATTTAAATTTATCAGATCGGAGTCTCTACACTTAATTTAGCTGTTGTTGGGTTTCGCTATCGCTCCACCCAACCTACCGCAAACTCTGTTGGGTTTCGTTCCTCAAGCCAACTTACAATTTTAACTTAAAACAGAAACTCTAGACTCGATCTGTACTTTTATATTTTAGCAAAAATAGATTTAGTCATGATAACTTCAAAATTAACCGATTTCCTATTTCAGGAACGAGCGAGAATTTAAATTGGATTACAGCAATATTTAAATCGAGCAATTTTTCAGATATTTAAGAATATTAAAAATACGTTAATTTTTGTTTGAGTGTCGTGGCACTTTCCGAGCGCTCGATAAGTACAAATACTCGCCCAAGCCCCCAAACCCAGAGATTAATCTAAAGAAAATCTGTAGACCCTGACAGGGCGATCGGGGATCGAGAAAAGGAGTTTTAAGATAGAAAACAACAGGCAAATTGCCTCGGAGTCGCGACCTCCGCCAGCGAAACCGCCCTATGGAGGAAACCCCATGACCCACGCCGAACCGTTTTCAATTCCCGAACGCGCACTCGATCGCGATTGCACCACCCTCTCCCGCCACGTCCTCCAGCAGCTTCAAAGCTTCTCCGCCGAAGCCCAGGACCTCAGCGCCTTGATGAACCGCATCGCCTTAGCCGGGAAACTGACCGCCCGCCGTCTCAGCCGTGCGGGACTCATGGAGGGAGTTCTCGGGTTCGCCGGAAAAGAAAACGTCCAAGGGGAATCCGTCAAAAAGATGGATGTCTACGCCAACGAGGTGTTTATCTCCGTCTTCAAACAAAGCGGCTTAGTCTGTCGCCTCGCCTCCGAGGAAATGGAAAAGCCCTACTACATCCCAGAAAACTGCCCCATCGGACGCTACACCCTCGTCTACGACCCCATCGACGGTTCCTCGAACATCGACGCCAACCTCAATGTCGGCTCGATTTTCGCCATCCGCCAACAAGAAGGCACCGACGAAAACGGCGAAGCCTTGGACTTACTGCAATCGGGGCGCAAACAACTGGCGGCGGGTTACATACTTTACGGACCGAGTACCGTTCTCGTCTATTCCATCGGAAACGGCGTTCACGCCTTCACCCTAGACCCCAGCCTCGGAGAATTCATTCTCTGGCAAGAGAACGTCCGAGTTCCCAGCCACGGGGCAGTCTACAGCGTCAACGAAGGCAACTTCTGGCAGTGGGACGACTCCTTTCGCGACTATATCCGCTACGTTCACCGTCACGAAGGCTATACCGGACGCTACAGCGGCGCACTCGTCGGCGACTTCCACCGCATCCTCTTACAAGGCGGCGTGTTCCTCTACCCCGGAACCGAGAAGAAACCCGAAGGAAAACTGCGTCTGCTGTACGAATCCGCGCCCTTAGCCTATCTCATCGAACAAGCAGGGGGACGGGCGAGTACGGGAACCCAAAACATCCTCGATGTAGTTCCCGAGAAACTCCACCAACGGACGCCCCTCATTATCGGCAGTACCGAAGACGTTGCCCTCGTCGAATCCTTCATCCAAGAAGGTACGCGCCGAGAACAGGACAAAGTTTTGACTTAACAGACAGATGGAGTGAGGTGAGGTAATGATGAGATGAGGTGACGATCTCGAACTCGTTACCGACTTCGGTTTTAGCCTGGGTTCGCTCCTTCTCACTTTGGTTTGTCAAGTTGGTTAGTCCAGTTGGTTAATCTAGTTGGTTAATCTATTTGATTAGTCCAGTTCAAGTTTGTAGACCCCACATCGATTCAAATTATGACCACGACGAAAAATCCACTCTTCGAGCTGCAAAAATACGGTCAAAGCGTTTGGATGGACAATTTGTCCCGCGACACGATCGAATCCGGCGAACTCGAAACCCTGATTCAAGAACGCGCCGTGCGCGGGATTACCTCGAACCCGGCAATTTTTGAAAAAGCCATCGCCGGAAACCAAATTTACGATGCAGACATCACCGAAGGCGTCAAAGCCGGAAAATCGGTTCTCGAAATTTACGAATCCCTGGTGTTTGACGATATTCGCAACGCCTGCGACGTTCTCAAACCCGTCTACGAAGCCAGCCACGGCGTCGATGGTTACGTCAGCATCGAAGTGCCGCCCACCATCGCCCGCGATACCGAAAGTACCATCGCCGAAGCCCGTCGGTACTTCCAGACGATCGATCGTCCCAACGTGATGATTAAAATCCCCGGAACCCCCGAAGGCTTACCCGCCGTCGAACAGGCGATTTCCGAAGGGATTAACGTCAACGTCACCCTGCTGTTTTCCATCGATGCCTACGTCAACAGCTTCTGGGCTTACATCAAAGGCTTAGAAACCCGCGCCGCCAAAGGCGAAGACATCTCCAACATCTCCTCCGTCGCCAGCTTCTTCCTCAGCCGCATCGACAGCAACATCGACGGACAACTCGACGCCCAACTTGCCGAAACCGACGATCCCCAAAAACAAGAACGATTAGAATCCCTCAAAGGCAAAGTTGCCATCGCCAACGCCAAACTCGCCTATCAGGAGTACAACAAAATCGTCGCCAGCGATCGCTGGAAAGCCCTCGCCGCCAAAGGCGCCAAAGTCCAGCGCCTGCTGTGGGCCAGCACCAGCACCAAAAACCCCACCTACAGCGATGTCATGTACGTTGACGAACTCGTTGGCGCCAACACCGTCAACACCTTACCGCCCAACACCATCGAAGCCTGCGCGGACCACTGCCACGTTAGCAACCGCATCGAAACCCACATCGACGACGCCCAAAAGGTTATCGACAGCTTACCCGAAGTGGGAATCGACCTCGATGCGGTGATGGACGAACTCCTCGAAGAAGGAATCGATAAATTCGTCAAACCCTTCGAGTCCCTGATGTCCTCCCTCGAGGAAAAAGTCAAGCAACTCGCGTTAGTCTAATTCCACAAAGGGAGTAGGGGAGATGACCGGATGATGTGATGACCGGATGATGTGATGACCGGATGATGTGATGACGTGGTAACAGTTGGTTAACCTGACTTCGGACAAGATTTTTCCGCCGCGTCACACACCCGACCTCTCCTCATCCCCTTACCTCCTCACCTCTGGCTGCGGGCGGTGCGTGACGCGGTAACAGTTGGTTAACCTGACTTCGGACAAGATTTTTCCGCCGCGTCACACACCCGACCTCTCCTCATCCCCTCACCTCATCATCCCCTCACCTCATCAACTTCTCCATAAACTCTTACAAACTGTTTTATGATTGCCATTCAAGAAAATCCGCTTCGCGTCGGACTGCAACAAGATCGCATCCCCGAACCGCAAATTCTCGTGATTTTCGGGGCCTCGGGAGATCTCACCCAGCGGAAACTGGTTCCAGCGATCTATCAAATGAACCTCGAACGTCGGCTTCCGCCAGAACTGACGATTGTGGGGGTGTCCCGTCGCGAGTGGAGTCACGATTACTTTCGCGAACACTGTCGCCAAGGGATTGAAGAGTTCGGCGGCGGACTGCAATCGGAAGATATCTGGAACAGTTTCGCCAAAGGACTGTTTTACTGTCCCGGTAATATCGACAGTTTTGAAAGCTATCAAAAGCTCAAAGCCTTTTTAAGCGAACTGGACGAGGAACGGGGAACTCGGGGAAATCGGGTGTTTTACCTGTCCGTCGCGCCTCGGTTCTTCGGCGAAGCGACGCAGCAACTCGGAGAAGCGGGAATGCTGGCCGATCCTCGAAAACAGCGTCTCGTCATCGAAAAACCCTTCGGGCGCGATTTGGCGTCGGCGCAAGCCCTCAACCAAGTGGTACAAAGCGTTTGCGATGAAAAACAGGTGTATCGCATCGACCACTATTTAGGCAAGGAAACAGTCCAAAACCTGTTGGTGTTTCGCTTCGCTAACGCCATTTTCGAGCCGTTGTGGAACCGCCAGTATATCGACCACGTACAGATTACCGTGGCCGAAAAGGTGGGTTTGGAAGGACGCGCCGGGTATTACGAAACTTCTGGGGCGTTGCGGGATATGGTGCAAAACCACCTGATGCAACTGTTCAGTTTGACGGCGATGGAACCGCCAAACTCTCTCGACGCCGACAGTATCCGCAACGAGAAGGTGAAGGTGGTGCAGGCGACGCGGTTGGCGGATTTGGAGAATTTGGAAAATGCGGCGGTTCGCGGACAGTATACGTCGGGATGGGTGAATGGAAAGCAGGTTCCCGGCTATCGCGATGAGGAGGGGGCGGACGAGAATTCGACGACGCCGACTTATGCGGCGTTGAAGCTGTCGATCGATAATTGGCGGTGGAAAGGGGTTCCGTTTTATTTGCGAACGGGAAAACGGATGCCTAAGAAAGTGACTGAAGTGGCGATTCAGTTTAAAGAGGTTCCGTATTTGATGTTCCAGTCGGCGGCGAGACAGGCGAATCCCAACGTTTTGGCGATGCGGATTCAGCCGAACGAGGGCATTAGTATGCGGTTTGAGGTGAAGACGCCGGGAAATTCGTTGAGAACGCGATCGGTGAATATGGATTTCCGCTACGATGCGGCGTTTGGTAAGCCGAATACGGATGCTTACAGCCGCTTGTTGATTGACTGTATGTTGGGGGATCAGACGTTGTTTACCCGCAGCGACGAAGTGGAAGCCTCTTGGCGGGTTCTGACGCCAGTTTTGGAAGTTTGGGACGCGCCTGCGCCACCGGATGCGATTCCGCTGTACGAGGCGGGAACTTGGGAACCGGTCGAAGCGGAACTGTTACTGAATCGGGACGGACGCCGTTGGCGTCGGTTGTAGCGATCGCCCCTCGAATCGAAATTGCCAAAATGATGTTGACGCTCGGCGATCGATCTGACGCCGCCAGGTACAGTGTAGATTGAGAATTTTATGAATACGCCACTCGTTGCTTTACAGAAACCGAAAGACGTTTCCATTGCGGAAATCGAAGCCGAACTGAGTAAAATTTGGCTCGGTCAAACTAGCGGACAGGGCGCACCCTTAGCCAGTCGCGCCTCGACCTTTAGTATGGTCGTGTACGAACCGGAGGAGTTCCAGCAGTTGTTGGCGGCACTGGGGTTTTATGAGGGTTCGATCGACGGCATTCACGGAGACCAAACGCGACAGTCGATTGAAGCCGCCCAGAAAGCCTACGATCTCGATATTACCGGCCACGTTAACCCCAAAACCCTGGAAAAACTACGGCAGGAGTTCGATCGCCTTCCCCCCGAGAAACGCCAAATCGACAACCTCGACGCCCGAGGCTTTCAAGTCAGCGAAGCGATCGCCGGACAGAATCCCTGTCGTATTATCACCCTCTGTCCGAAAATCGGCGAAGAAGATACCGGCGTCACAGCCCAAGTCTCCGCCTACTGTCCGGTTCAGCGCAAAAGTTCCCACCTGATTTGTTGCGAATATCTGACCCTGCGCGGGACGAAAGACGCCTTAAACCGCGTCGGGGAAATGGTGTCTTCGTTAATGGTTCCCGACTTACCGAAATTCGTCTGGTGGAAAGCAACGCCAAACCCGGAACAGGAATTATTCCAACAACTGGCGAAACAGAGTCACTGCATTATCGTCGATTCGGGATATTTTAGCGACCCGGAATCGGAACTGTTAAAAATGCAGGAACTCATCGAAGAGGAAATTTACATCGCCGATTTGAACTGGCATCGGCTTTCGGCGTGGCAGGAACTCACCGCCGCCGCTTTCGACCCTCCAGAACGCCGGGATTCTCTCAAGGAAATTGACAAAATCGCTATCGATTACGAGAAAGGAAACGATTCCCAAGCTTTGATGTTTTTAGGCTGGTTTGCCAGTCGTTTGGGTTGGAAACCGCTGTCTTATTCTTCCTCTTCTGAAAGTGGCGCTTACGACATTACGCGGGTGTCGTTTGAAGGGGAGTGCGATCGCGAAATTCATGCCGAACTAGCAGGGGTTCCGGTGGGAGATGTGGGCGAAATTCCCGGCGATTTGATGGGATTGCGTCTCACCTCGTCGAATCCTCACGCGGATTGTTGCACGATTCTCTGTTCGGAAACTACTGGATGTATGCGGATGGAAGCTGGGGGAAGCGCCCAATCTTGTCGCACGGAACAGGTGACGTCCCTTTCCGATCAGAAAGCGGAATTGTTGATGGCGCAGCAGCTTCAACGCTGGGGACGAGATGTTTTGTATGAGGAAAGTTTGGCGGTCACCGCTCAAATTTTGAAGCTGCGGTAGATGTTGCGTACAGTGTCAAGCGGATCGATCCGCTTGACACTTCTTCGCGAAAAAAGATATAATAATAAATTATTTATTTTTTATGACTTTCACAAAAATACCATGTCGCGTCCGTCTCCTCAGCGTCTCATGGAACTCTATAATGAAATGCAAATTCTTTTAGATAGAGAAGAAAAACTTCGGCGCGAAACTGAAAGTCTGCTTCGAGATGCACAAAAAAATATCGATCCTAGAGCAGAGTTTAACAAGTGGTTGAGGTCGAAAGAAGGTCAAGCCTGGAAAAGAAAACAGTATGAATACCAAAACAAAAAGTGTGCTTATTGTCAAGAGGATTTAAGATTTCAAGATGCAGTAGTACATCACGTAATCCCTCTTCAAAAAATGGGGCGCAAAGCTAACAGTCCTGAGAACTTTAAGTTATTGCATCAAAGCTGCAATCTGACGATCGGAACTCGAGTGATAAAATTTGATTAAAATTCCATCATGTCTAGAAAAACGGATTTAATTAAACAAATTGCTCGAGAAATTGGATGGACGCAAACTGATATCCAAAGAGCCATTAGATATTGTGAATGCAAGGGCAATAGTAAAGAAGAGATAATCGCCTGCTGTATAAAATACTCAGGGTCGGAGTTAAAACGAAGAAATCGTATTATTGGGAACCTTAAAGGAAAAAACAAAAAACAACAAGACACGATCGAACTGCTCGTCGATAGAGTATCTCAATTAAAAGATTTTTACTCTCATGGTTTTGATGTTTTGAAAGCAACAATTAGAGAGCAAGCCAATTACATAGATGAGTTATTACGAGATATAAAAGACAAAGATTATACAGGAGGTTCATCATGAGTGGTTATCCATACTCAACGGTTACCAGACTACAATTAAAGCTCTATGGATTATCGGATTATCAGATTCGTAAAATCCTGAAAAACATAAAAGCTGTCAAATCGGATTCTAGATTTAAAGAGTATCCGACCGAAAAGGTAACAGCATCAATCCAAAAACGGTTATACAATCCTAGAATTAAAGAACATACTCGAGTCGATCTAGAACGAGCTTTATTGTTTATTGAGGGCGGCTCAAATATTGTCAAAGTGGATTTCCTCCAAAATCTTTCTCCAGAGCAAAGGCTTGAATTTCTGTATAGCCAAATAGAACAGCTTTCAGAAGAGGAAAAACAAGTTCGTCAAGAAACTGAATTAGTGATTCAGAAAGCCCGCCAAGTCGTCGGATATCGTAGTTGATTCAAATCAGAATCGATCGATATTCAATGATTATTGTCAAAATTCCGGGTCTTCTGGATTCAGGTCGAGAGCGATCGTCAATTCCTGATGGATTTTCTTCTTCCCATTCAGGGGTCATCTCAACATTCCAAAAACCTCGCTCCGTTTACTCTGTCCCTGTCGGGAAAGCATGGCAATGGCAACTATGCAACAATAAACGAGATGCCATTTCAGACCATCTATTTACCGTCAAGCATAACGCCATGCTACTGCAAGACCGAGATCGATCGAAACTCGACAGCAACGACGACGCCATCTTTTACGAAATCCCGCGTTTCGTCACCCACATCGACGAAAACTTCATCCAACAACTGAGCGATCTCTACCGAGAACGCCTCCAACCCAACAGTCGAATTCTGGACATGATGAGCAGTTGGGTGTCCCACCTTCCCGAAGAGATGACGTTCGATCGCGTCGAAGGACAGGGGATGAACGAAGCAGAACTGTCGCAAAACCCTCAACTCGACGCCTACTTCGTCCAAAACCTCAACCACGATCCCAAATTCCCCCACCCCGACAACCACTTCGACGCCGTTCTCAACGCCGTCTCCGTCCAATACTTACAGGAGAGGGAGCAAAGCTCACGTCTTTTAAGCGTGGGACGAACGCGTTGAAGCTTTTAAGCTTCGATGCTAAAATCCGGATTGAGGTACAGGTAGCTAACCTCACAAAAAACCTGGCACCGAAAAGTGAGAACCTTGAAAACTGAAGTTTGGCGGTTCCGCGCGGAAAATAGCTCGTGTGGGTAAAAACTTCAAGCGTCAAGCACGGAGACTCAAATTTTTGGCACTCCACTGTACGGTAGGGCATACCGGAACAGGCATCCTCCCAACCCCCCTTTCAAAGGGGGGTTGGGAGGATGCAAACGCTTGGGGAGATATTGGCCTCTGGGCATTTGGCTTCCGAGACAAATGTGTAAGCCAGATCGTTGAGCCAAGAATCCCACGAATAGAATTCGTGGGAGTGTCAACAAAAAGCCATCCAAGCATGGCGAGACGGAAGCGAAGCCAGTCGCGTCGAACTCGTCAAACGCTACTTTCAAAGCGTCCCCGGCTTCGCCGAACCGGAAGTCATCGCCCGTCCCTCCGCCGTTCCCCCCATCCTGCAAATGATGGGTATTCCCGGCGGCGATCCCTTTTATGCCGTTATTGGAACCAAAGAGCGATGAGGTGATGATGAGGTGATGAGGTGATGGGGTGATGAAATGGGGCAGTACGCTTGTTTCAGGGATCTGCACGCCACACCGATAAAAACGCACCCTTGTATGTCGTGACAACCCAGAAACAGTTAACTGTTCCCTGTTAAAACGGTTGCCATTCCACAGAAAAGTAGATTTCCTGACGCTCGAAGACATCGCGGTTGTCCCGTTCCTCTACGTCGATCAGGGGGATACCCCAATCGATTTTGGCAGAAAGCCGTTCCGCCAGGTCGAACTGTAAACCCACGCCGACGGAAACTAAAGTGGTGGGATCGGGGGACGCTTCGTCGAGGTTCCAAACGTTCCCGAAATCGAGGAAAGGTCGGATTTCAAGTCGATCGTCGCCGTTGCTGGCCGTCCACACAGGAAAGCGCAATTCCGCCGAGGCAAAGATACCGTTGTCGGCTAAAAGCAGGTCTTGGCTGTAGCCGCGAACGCTGAAATTTCCCCCCAAACCGAAGCGTTCCAGGGCAACCAGAGAGGTGGTGGAAAGCTGTACGTCCGATCGCAACAGTAAAGACACGCCGCTGTCGGACAGTAGCCGCAAATACTGAGCCTGACCCCGCCACGCGAGAAATCGACTGTCTGGGGCGATGCCGTTAACTGTTGCGTCGAAGAGCGGCAAGCCCCAGCTAAACTGAGAGCGAGCGGCGAAGACTTGGTCTGGCCCCCGTTCGGTCCATTCTTGGAAAAACCGCAAAATGGACAGTCGGGTTTCTCCGTCTTCGTTGGCGCCGTTGGAGAGGGGAAATCCTTCTCCGAGGAGTTCCGTATCGCTTTCGCGGCGAGAGAAGGTCAGCCCCAGGGCTAATTCTTGGCTGGGATTGAGGATGACCGGTTGGCGATAGGTAAGTTCGTAGTCTCGGGAATCGGCGGTGATGTCGAGTTCGTCGAAGGGGTCTTCGATGATTTCGCTTCCCGTGATGCGGAAGTAGGCGCCGATGGTGCCGTTGCGGGGGTTGATGGGAACGGTGTAAGAGGCTTCAAACTCGTCGCTGCCTTCTGTGCGACTGTAGGAGAGTTCGATGGCGTCGCCGAGGCCGAACAGGTTGCCTTCTCGCAGTTCTACGGTGCCGCGATAGGCGCCGACGGTGGGCGATCGACCGTTATCGATTCGCAACAGGGGACGGAAGGTTTTCGCTTCGCTAATTTCGACTTCGAGTAGGTTAAAGCCGGGACGCGACCCCGCCGAGAGTTCGGCCGAGAGGTTTTGAATCAGGGGGTCGAGTTGTAAAAGCTGTAAGGCTTCGAGAAGGTCGTTGACGTTGAGGGGGGCGTCGGTAGCCAGTTCCAGGCGCGATCGCACGTAACCGGGGTTGAGGCGACGATCGCCCGTGACTACGATATCTTCGAGGGCGCCTTCCACCACTCGAATCTCGACAATGCCGTTTTCGATGGTTTGAGGCGGTAATAACGCCCCGGAAGTGATGTAGCCGTTATCGATGTACAGTTGCGTCACCGCCGATCGCGCTTGCAGGAGTTGCGCGAAGGAGATTTCTTCCCCCGTAAATTCTTGGAGAATGTCGTTAAAGTCTTCTGGAGAAAAGACCGTACTTCCTTCGACGCGATACCCTCGCACTTCGATCGTGCCTTCGATCGACTCTAGCCCTTCGTCTATCGGAGTGCCGTCTCGCGGTCGGAGCAGTTCTTCCGGCGGCGGAAGTTGTTGGGGGATTTCGGGTTCGGGAAGTGGCGGTTCTTGAGGATCGGGTCGCAGTTGAGGCTCTTGGGTGTCAGAGCGTTGGGGCAAGTTGGGGATGTTCGATGGCACTTGCGCGATCGAACCCTCTTTTGCCTCGATCGATTTCGTCGTCGAAAGCGATTTCGCCAGTTGTGCGTTCGCCGAGGTTGCCACACTCATGCAGCCAGAAGCGATCGAGCTGACGATTAATAGGTAACGACCGATATTCAACCACCCAAATCTCCAAAACAGACCGAGTGAAGGTCGATCGATTAAACTCATGGCCGAACGTTTCAGGAAGTTGCACCCCAGTTTGGCACAAAATTTTCTTCTCTGAGAGTAATTCGAGAAAAATTGCAACTTTCAGTATAAATTCGGAGAGAATTTACCCGTTTACTACGGAGAAGTTTTACGTATTGACCACTTAGTATCGAAGCGATCGATTCAGGCGATCGCCGACACCGCCACAGAGAAGTCAACGGCCTCCGGCCGCCCCCTCCCGACCCGCGATCGACCCGACAAAAAAATTCAGATTTAGACGCAAAACTTAACACAAACCCAGTCGTAACCCCCCTCGCGGGTATCCGACCTCTGGTAGACTTTAGCTGATGCCGCGAGCGTGCCACCCGCCCGACCGGTGCGGCAACCGGGGTAAGCGTCCGGAATCTGAAGTCCGACAGTCACGCCCGAGACGCGCGTTGCGGCGATCCGTCGAACACAAGGTTGGCAGTCGAGACTATCGAGAGTACGAGTCGATCGACCTGCGTCGATCGTAGGATACTTTTGGCCAGTCGCGAACCTCGAACGGGAAAAGACTCGATGCCGAGTCGCGAGAGCGGCTCGCTCGATCGCCCTAGACAGACCCCAAAGCGCGACCTGTTTTCGGAAGCGATCGAGACGCGCCGACAGAAATCGGGAGTCACTGAGCTACCCCACACTACCCCCACCGGGTTGGTGCTGGGACTTGTCACCACTCGCATCGTTCGTTCGCGGGCTTCGCAACGGAGTTTCATCGCAGGAACGAAAAGTCACCATTTGGGAGGATCGAATCCGTGGAAAGTACCCTGGGTTTAGAAATTATTGAAGTCGTCGAACAGGCGGCTATAGCATCGTCTCGCTGGATGGGTAAAGGCGAAAAAAACACCGCCGACCAAGTTGCAGTCGAAGCGATGCGCGAACGCATGAATAAAATTCACATGCGCGGTCGCATCGTCATCGGGGAAGGAGAACGGGACGACGCGCCCATGCTCTATATTGGCGAAGAAGTGGGTATCTGCACCCAAGACCACGCCAAAGACGTTTGCAACCCCGACGAACTCGTCGAAATCGACATCGCCGTCGATCCCTGTGAAGGAACCAACCTCGTCGCCTACGGACAAAACGGTTCCATGGCGGTGCTGGCCATTGCCGAAAAAGGCGGACTCTTCGCTGCCCCCGACTTCTACATGAAGAAACTGGCAGCCCCCGCCGTCGCGAAAAACCACGTCGATATTCGCAAAACCCCCACCGAAAACTTAAAAATTCTCGCCGACTGCATGAATCGGACGGTGGAAGAATTGGTGGTGGTCGTGATGGACCGTCCCCGCCACAAAGAACTGATTCAAGAAATCCGTAATGCCGGGGCGCGGGTGCGTCTGATTAGCGACGGCGACGTTTCGGCGGCGCTCTCTTGTGCCTTCTCCGGCACCAACGTTCACGCGCTGATGGGGATTGGAGCCGCTCCCGAAGGGGTGATTTCCGCCGCCGCGATGCGCTGCTTGGGCGGCCACTTCCAAGGACAGCTCATCTACGATCCCGAAGTGGTCAAAACCGGCCTCATCGGAGAAAGCAAAGAAGGCAACCTCGAGCGCCTCAAGAGCATGGGCATCGACGATCCCGATAAAGTCTACGAAGCCGAAGAACTGGCTTCGGGCGAAACCGTCCTGTTCGCCGCTTGCGGGATTACCCCCGGTACCCTCATGGAAGGGGTACGTTTCTTCCACGGCGGCGCTCGCACGCAATCTTTGGTGATTTCGAGCCAAAGCAAAACCGCTCGCTTTGTCGATACGGTTCATATGTTCGACGAGCCGAAATACCTGCAACTGAAATAAATCCCGTTTTTGATGTCCGTTCGTTACTTCTACTGATATCTGCCAGATAAATATCTGTAAGATAAATATCTATAAGATAGATAGAGAAGTAGCGAACGGTTTTCCGTTTCCGTTTTCTTTCTTTTGACCTGCAAACCTGCATCTCCGATCTGACTGAAAGCCGCCGCCCGACGGACTCGGTATCTCGGATGTCCTCCATTTCGGGTGTTCGCTCTCTGTGAAGAGACCGTCAAGATACCGGGGTTCTGGCGACAGAGGTTGTTGAGATGCACTCACCTGCCAAAACCCAAATTAACAACTAAACCTTAACAAAATTATGAATATTGCTGTTGTTGGGTTAAGTCACAAAACAACGCCAGTTGAAATCCGCGAAAAGCTGAGCATTCCCGAACCTCAAATCGAAAGTGCGATCGCGCAACTGTGCAGCTATCCCAATATCGAAGAAGTTGCCGTTCTCAGCACTTGCAACCGACTCGAAATCTATTTCATCGCCAAAGATACCGAGCCGGGAGTTCGCGAAGTCAGCCAGTTTCTCGCCGATCGCAGTCATATCTACCTGCCCCAACTGCGCCCCTATCTGTTCGTTCTCTTGCACCAAGATGCTGTGATGCACTTGATGCGAGTCAGCGCCGGATTGGAAAGCTTGGTTCTCGGGGAAGGTCAAATCCTGGCTCAAGTGAAAACCACCCACAAACTGGGTCAGAAATACAAAGGCGTCGGCCGCGTCCTCAACCAACTCTTCAAACAGGCCATCGGTGCCGGAAAACGAGTCCGCACGGAAACCAGCATCGGAACCGGAGCGGTGTCGATTTCCTCGGCAGCGGTGGAACTGGCTCAGATGAAAGTCTCCGACTTGGCGACGCAGCGGCTCTGCATCGTCGGGGCGGGTAAAATGGCGCGGTTGTTGGTGCAACACGCGATCGCCAAAGGTGCTGGCCAACTCACCATTGTCAACCGTTCCACCCACCGGGCCCGGGACTTAGCCGACAAATTCCCCGATGTGGATATTGCCGTGCGTCCCCTCTCGGAGATGATGTCCGCTGTAGAAGAGGCGGATATGGTCTTCACCAGCACCGGCGCCACGGAACCGATTCTCCACCGCGACAATTTGCAACCTGTGGCTCGCGAGGGCTTGATGTTGTTCGATATTTCGGTTCCCCGGAACGTCCACACCAATGTTAGCGAAATTGACGGCGTGCGCTGCTTTAACGTGGACGACTTGAAAGCGGTGGTGGCGCAAAACCAAGAAAGTCGCCGTCAAATGGCGATGGAAGCCGAAGGACTCCTCGAAGAGCAGGTGGCCGATTTTGAAAATTGGTGGCGTTCTCTGGAAACCGTTCCCACCATCAGCAGCCTGCGCCGCAAGGTGGAAACCATTCGAGAACAGGAGTTAGAAAAAGCCCTGTCTCGGTTGGGAACGGAATTCGCCGAAAAACATCAAGAAGTCATCGAAGCCCTGACTCGGGGTATCGTGAATAAAATTCTGCACGATCCGATGGTGCAATTGCGGGCGCAGCAGGATATCGAAGCTCGCCGTCGCGCCATGCAAACGCTTCATACGCTGTTCGATTTAGAGATGGAGGAAGAAGCCGCTCGCGGTTAGTCGATCGGTTTTGAGAGCTATCTCACTTCGGGGCGGTGCTGAACTCAGCATCGCCCCTATTGTTTGTCGTTGTTTTAATCGTTTCCTCCTCTTCCCATCTCCCTGTCATCACTTCAGTAGCGCACTCTCGGATCGAGCCAACCGTAGAGTAAATCGGCAATTAAGTTAAAGGCAACGATTAAAATGGCGTAAATAAAGGTAATCGCCATGATGACGGGGGTATCGTTGCGGTAAATGGACTCGATGAGTAAGGCGCCGATACCGGGAACCCGAAATACCTGTTCTGTGACTAACGCCCCCGCAAACACCGCCGGAATATCCAACGCCACCAGCGTCACCACGGGAATGAGGGCGTTTCGCAAAACGTGGCGTTTGACGACGGCAAAGGCTGACAAGCCCTTGGCGTAGGCGGTGCGAACGTACTGCTGGTTGAGTTGTTCGAGAATCGACGATCGCACGAAGCGCATCAACATCGCCGACTGGTACAACCCCAACACGGCGATCGGCATAATCGACTGTTTCACCTGGGCTACGAAACTGCTCCAATCGCGGACTTCTAGGGTGCTGTTGTAGATAAACGGGAACCAATCGAGGCGGACGCTGAAGAGCAAAATAAATAGCAATCCTGTAAAAAACGGCGGCAAGGAAAACCAGAGAAACGCGAATACCGTCACGGCTCGATCGAACGCCGTATGGCGTTTTAACGCCGAAATCGTCCCCAACGGCACCGCCAACAATACTGCGAAAACATAGCCCAACCCCACCACCGACAGGGTTGTGGGAAGTCGTTCGGCGATCGCCTGACGGACGGGGGCGCGACTGGTGAACGAATACCCCATATCCCCTTGAAAAAACGCCAGCACCCATTTTACGTAGCGCAGGTGAGGGGGTTGGTCGAGACCGAGCGATCGACGAATATTTTCGCGAACTTCTGCGGTAATGGCGGGATTCGTTGCAAATTCCCCCATCGGATCTCCGGGTGCTAGGGTCAAAATCGTGAAGATAACAATACTGATGGCTATCAGCGTCGGCAGCGAAAATAACAGTCGCTGCAGTAAATATCGGGTCATTTTACGTGAAATTTGAAAACTTGACGCACGAGGGCATTTTTCGCTAGTTTGTCCGAAACGACTCGCCTTCTCCGAAAGTCTTTTGGCAGACGTTCTCTTGACTTCAACGATTGTACCTTAGCTTCAAAATTCAAGTTTTCTTAACATCTCGCCCGTCCTCAAACGCCTGCTGTGGTAACTCAGCAGTCAATTTTTTGGCTCGGTTTATCTTACTCTAACTTTTAATGTTTCCCTTCCCCAGGAGAGCGCAGGTTCAACAGCGTGCGTCACGGGCTACCCTTTTTCAAGGAGATGATGTCAAAGGAGGTGATTCTCGATCGATAGCCGATTCTGACGCCCATAACTTGGGTGACGCTATTCTATTTTGAGGCGGCTTACCCTTGTGACTTCAACGGACAAGTTCTATCCCTAAGTCTTGCTCCTATACTGTAAACCTTCAATTTTCGAGCGATTCATGACCCCCACCAAAGTTAGCGAACGTCGAGACACTTTCAAACGCCGAATTCAGCCGCTTCTCACTCAGATTTACGGAGAAGAAACCGCGCGATCGCTAGTCGATCGCCTGTACGATCTCGTCCGCGAAGACATCGCCGAATTCGTAGACGAGGACTTGGGAAAATGGAGTCAAAAAAATATTCTGCTCATCACCTACGGCGATAGCTTAAAACGCCAAGGCGAAAAACCCCTCGTCACCCTAGAACGCTTCCTCACAGAATATCTCAGCGATACCATTACCGGCGTTCACATTCTGCCCTTTTTTCCCTACAGTTCCGACGATGGCTTTGCCGTTATCGACTATCTCAAAGTCAATCCAGAATTGGGAGATTGGAACGACATTAAAACCATCGCCGAACACTTTAACTTGATGGTGGATTTAGTCATCAATCACGTTTCGAGTCAAAGTCGCTGGTTTGAAGAATTCAAACGAGGAGAAAAACCGGGGCGGGACTATTTCATCACCGTCGATCCCGACACAGATTTATCGAACGTCGTTCGTCCCCGCAGCAGTCCGCTATTAGTTCCCGTGGAAACTACTGAAGGAGAAAAATACGTTTGGGCGACGTTTAGCGAAGACCAAATCGACGTAAACTTCGCCAATCCCGATGTTTTAATCGAGTTCGTTAAAATCCTGCTGTTTTATGTTCGTATCGGTGCGAAGTATGTTCGTCTCGATGCTATCGGCTATTTATGGAAGTCGATCGAAACCTCCTGCATTCATTTACCGCAAACTCACGCGGTCATTAAAGTATTACGAGAAATCTTACAATTTGTCGATCCAGAAGTGGCGTTGATTACCGAAACCAACGTTCCCAACCGCGAAAACCTCAGCTACTTCGGCAACCGCAACGAAGCCCACACGATCTATAACTTTAGCTTACCGCCGTTGCTGCTGAACGCGCTGTTACAGGGCAAATCCGACCACCTGAAAACCTGGATGATGAGTATGCCGCCGGCCCCCCTCGGCTGCGCCTATTTGAACTTTACCGCCTCCCACGACGGTATCGGCTTGCGTCCGACGGAAGGCTTGCTGACAGAGGACGAGTACGAGGCGCTCATCGCGACGATGAAACGCTTCGGCGGCGAAATCAGCATGAGGCGGCGCCCCGACGGCACGGAAAGCCCTTACGAAATCAATATTTCCCTATTCGATGCCTTGAAGGGAACCGTCAAGGGCGAAGACCACTGGCAAATTCAGCGGTTCCTCTGCGCCCAGACGATTATGATGTCCGTCGAAGGAATTCCAGCGTTTTATATTCACAGCTTGCTGGCGACACCCAACGACAAAGAAAACGTCAAACGCACCGGACGCAAGCGATCGATCAACCGCCACCAGTGGGATTACGACGAACTGCTCGATCGCTTGGAACACCCAGACACGCCCCAGTCGATCGTGTTGCAGGAACTGCGCCGCTTGTTAGCCATTCGTCGCCGCCAAAGCGCCTTTCACCCCAACGCCACCCAGTACACTTTACATTTGAAAAGAGCGTTATTCGGCTTTTGGCGTCAGAGCATCCATCGCGATCAGAGTATTTTTTCCATTCACAACCTCAGCGATCGCGTGCAGAAACTTCACCTCTCAGAAATCAACCTGGTCTGTACCGATCCCTGGTGCGATTTGATTAGCGGCCGAATTATCAGCGATATCTACGACACCCTAACCCTCGAACCCTACCAGTCCGTTTGGCTTACCAACAAATTCGACGAGGAAGACGCCATCGGCGATGCCAATGGGTAAACTGCCCGGCGCTCGACCGACACGGCGAGCGCCGGACCTATCGATCCCCGAGTCCCTCACCCGTTAAAGGGTTGCCCGTCTAGAGAGAGGAGATGCTTGTTCACAAACAAGCCCCCAAGTTGCTGCCGTTGTTAGCATAGCCACTGGAAACATACCCCCGCAGCGGCGAGACAATTTCGACCCAACTGCGTCCTTCGTCTCCCACAACGGGGGTCAGGGGCAGCGTAACGAAAATTTCCTCGTTGACGCTCACGCCGCCGACAACCGCCGAGTCCGTACTGGGGGCGCTGCGAACCACGAGACCTTCTTCGACCAAAACGCGGCGGCAGG
>NZ_JBNGCO010000020.1:4642-15858 GCF_049974805.1 Baaleninema sp. | reverse complement strand
GTACTGGGGGCGCTGCGAACCACGAGACCTTCTTCGACCAAAACGCGGCGGCAGGTGGTTCCCGATACCGGAGGACGGGGTTGGGGACGCGGCGGTTGCGGCTGTTCGATACCGCCCCATACGAACGGCTGACAGAGAATCAAATTACCGCGTCCGCCAGGTATGCCGTTCTCGACGTAACCATCGGCGGGAAACGTCACCGGAATCCAGTTTCGTCCTTCGGGTCCTTGAACGGCGCGGTAATTGTCCGCCAGTCGCAGCCGTTCGTTGGGGGCGACATTGGCGATCGCCCGCGAAAACGGACTCGGTTCGACGTGAATCGACAAGCCGTTTTCCACATCTCGATACACCTGACGGCACAGGGGATCGAGTTCGACTTGAGCCAGTTGGCGGGATTCGGAAGACACCGACGCCGCTGTAGCCGGTGCTGCCAACACCAACAGCGACAAAATCACAGACGACCAACGATCGCATTGCATGGAACTCGTTCGCTCCTCAAACAGTTTTTTGTTCGATCGCCATGATAAATCGGGAAGGGCAGAGAGGGAGAGGGGGAGAAGGGGAAAGGGGGAGATAAGAGCGTAGGGTGCCGTGACGCGGGCTTTCAAAGGACGCCGAAGTCAGGATAATGTAAATTCCCGCGTCACGCACCGCCCCCAACCGGGAGATAAAGAGAGAATGAGAAATTGTCAATTATCAATTATCTCCTCACCTTAAAAATTGCCGTCTAAGGCTTCCACGCAGCGTTCGCAGAGCGTCGGATGTTCGGGGGCTTCCCCCACGTGACTCGAGTAGTTCCAGCACCGCTGGCACTTCTGACCCTCGGCGTTGACGATGCCGATGCCCAGGTTTTCCTGACGGCTGGCGTACTCCAAGCCTTCGAGCGCCTCGGGAGCGTCCAACAACTCCACTTGAGAGCTGATGAACAAATACCGCAGTTCGTCTACTCCGTTACCGGGGTTTACGTCGCTGACAGTGGGTAAAGCCGGTGCGGAAGTCGGAGGTAACTCTTGCACCTCCGGTACGTCGGCGGCGGAGACGGATACCGTAGCTTCCGTGCCGAAGATTTTGTCTTTCCAGTCTGTAATTTGTCCCGATAACCGCTGGCGATCGTCAGCAAACAGCAGGTTCCGATAACCAAACCACATCGAATAACTAAAGCCAATTCCCGTAAACAGTTCCGGTAACAGCAACAGACGGTTCACTGCTGCCAGGAAACTCGAGGAAACATACAGGGCGGCGCCCAATCCTGCCAGAATCGCTAAGTTGCGGAACACGCGATAGTAGGTATTCCAGAACTCGACGGCGTATCCCGGCGCCTCTACGATAAAGTTCACCACATCGCGCACTTCCAGGTTTTCCCAATCGGGAAGCGCCAGTTTGCCCGCCGTTGTTGAAGATGTCTCCTCTTCAGAGGCTTCCGTGGACTCTTCCACTTCGGACTCTGTCGCTTCGCTGACGGGGGCTTCGGGTTCCGGTTCCACGGTACGGGGCGGAACCGCCAGTTCGGGGTTCATCTCGCTGAGTTTAGCGCGTTCGGCTTCATCGGGAACGTACAGCAACACTTTCGCTTCTAACGACGCGCCGAGTTTTTTGTTCTTTCGCGCCTCTTCCATCACTTTATTCACTTCGGTACGGTAGAAGCGCAGGGTTTGCCAGCGTTGAGACAGTTCCGGTTGACGCCATTGGTCTTCCAGTTTCGGCCAACCCGCTTCAAATACTGACTTATAGGGCGTTTCGTAGGGGAGGTTCTGCCAGATATCTTCGGCCATGTGACAGAGAACCGGGGCGATCGATTTCGCCAAAGTCTCCACCAACACCGCCAACACCGTCTGACAGCTACGACGGCGGAACGCCTTGGCATCACTGATATACAGCCGATCTTTAGCGATGTCGAGGTAGAAGTTCGATAAGTCCACCACGCAGAAGTTCTGCACGGTTTGGAAGAACCGGAAAAACTGATAGCTGTCGAAGGCGGCCGTTACCTCGTCCATCACCTCGCAAGTGCGGTGAAGGATGTATTTATCCAACTCCGGTAACTCGTCGTATGCCACCGCATCAGTTTCCGGATTGAAATCGTGGAGGTTCCCCAGCAAAAATCGCGCCGTGTTGCGGATTTTCCGGTAAACATCCGCCATTTGCTTGAGGATGTTCTTCCCGAGGGGGACATCGTTGGCGTAGTCCACCGACGACACCCACAACCGCAGCACGTCCGCCCCGTAAGGCGGCTCTTGTTTTTTGTTGTTGCCGCCGTTAATCACCACTTCGGGATCGACCACGTTCCCCAGAGACTTACTCATTTTCCGTCCCTGTTCGTCGAGGACGAAGCCGTGGGTCAAAACGGTTTTGTAGGGGGCTTGTCCCTCGGTGGCGACGCGGGTTAACAGACTCGATTGGAACCAGCCTCGGTGTTGGTCGGAGCCTTCGAGGTACATATCTACGGGACAGCTCAATCCTTCCCGTTTGGCCACCGCCGCCCAGGAGGAACCGGAATCGAACCAAACGTCCATCGTGTCGGTGCCTTTGATGTAGGTGCGGCCGTTGTTGCGGTAGGATTCGGGCAGTAATTCTTCTACGGGCAGTTCCCACCAGGCATCGGAACCCTTCTCGGCGACAATCTCTTGCACGTGGTTAATCGTTTCCTCGTTCATGAGGGGTTCGTCGGTTTCGGCGTCGTAGAAGACGGGGATGGGAACGCCCCAACTCCGCTGGCGGGAGATGCACCAATCCGATCGCTCGCTAACCATCGAGGTAATGCGGGTTTCGCCCCGTTCGGGAATCCAGGTGACGTTGCTGATGGCTTTCAAGGCTGCGTCGCGGAAGCCTTCGACGGAGGCAAACCACTGTTGCGTGGCCCGGAAAATGGTGGGTTTTTTGGTGCGCCAGTCGTAGGGATATTTGTGTTCGTAAGGCTCTTGTTTGAGCAGGGAATGTTTTTCTTTGAGAGCTTCGGCGATTTTCTCGTTGGCGTCTTTGAGGACGTTGAGTCCGGCGAAGGGGCCGGCTTCTTCGGTGAAGTTGCCGTTTTCGTCTACGGGGGAGAGAATCGGCAGGTTATAGCGCAAGCCCACTTGATAGTCTTCTAAGCCGTGACCGGGGGCGGTGTGAACTAATCCCGTCCCCGATTCGGTGGTGACGTAATCGCCGCCAATGACTACGGGACTGGTTCGATCGAACAGGGGATGTTTGTAGGTGCAGCCTTCTAAGTCTTCTCCTTTGAGGGTTTCGAGAACCGTCAGTTGGCTGCCGAAGGTGGCCGAGAGGCGATCGACCGCATCGGCGGCCACGATGAGGAATTTTCCGGCCGCTTCTTCAAAGTCCAACTCGGTTTCGACCACGGCGTAGTTCAACTCAGCGTTGACGCTCACCGCCAGGTTCCCCGGAATCGTCCACGGCGTCGTCGTCCAGATGGCTACCCACAAATCTGGCATATAGTCGCTCAGACGCTCTTTGAGGCGGTTGCTGAGTTCGGTCAGTTGAAAGGCAGCGTAGAGACTCGGGGAAATATGCCCTTCGGGATATTCTAGTTCGGCTTCAGCGAGGGCGGTTTGGGAACTCGGACTCCAGTGAACGGGTTTATATCCCCGGTAAATGTAGCCTTTGAGCGCCATTTCGCCGAATACGGCAATTTGAGCGGCTTCGTATTCGGGGGTTAAGGTGAGATAAGGATTTTCCCAATCGCCCCAGATGCCGTAGCGTTTGAAGCTGTCGCGCTGTTCGTCTACGGTTTTGAGGGCGAAGGCTTTGGCTTTTGCCCGTAACGATAACGGCGTCAGTTCCCGACGCTCTGAGGATTTGAGTTTTTGTAAGACTTTCAGTTCGATGGGCAAGCCGTGACAGTCCCAGCCGGGGATGTAGCGAGCTTTACGACCCCGAAGGAGCTGGTAGCGGTTAATAATATCTTTGAGGGTTTTGTTGAGGGCGTGACCGATGTGAAGGGCGCCGTTGGCGTAGGGAGGGCCGTCGTGGAGGACGAAGGGATCTCCCGGGTTGTTCTGCGACAGGGTTTGGTAGATCTGTTGCTCTTCCCAAAACTTCTGTAGTTCGGGTTCGCGCACGACGGCGTTCGCCCGCATGTTAAATCCGGTCTGGGGGAGATTGACGGTATCCTTGTAACGCTTCTCTTCTGTCACGGTTTGCTACCAGGGGACTATGGAACGACATCGAAACTTCCCAAGGAAGTCGATCGTGTTAAGATTCTCAAACAGCACTTGACAAACGAGCCATCGAACTGTGTCAGTTCTGGGGATCGTTGGTTCTGTGGGAAGACTTTCATACTAATGTACTATCGATCGCTTTCGATCGAGATCCCCTGGCTTCGATCTCCAACTTCGACCCTCTTTTAAACTAGAAGGAAGAGGGAAGATCGAAGCGTTAGGGGGGAGGTCGTTAGACATCCGTTCGAGTTGGCAGGGGGAGAACTCCGCCTCTCTACTGCGACGTTACCCCAACCGTTTCTCGAATTCCTTAGCGACTGCTTAAGACTGCTTAATTCCGAAATACTGCCAGCAATGCAACCAACCGATCCGTCGAAGTTTACCGATAAAGCATGGGACGCGATCGTTTCGTCTCAGGACGTGGCGAAACGTTATCGAAATCAAAATTTAGAGGTCGAACACGTCGTTCTCGCGCTGTTGGAGTCGGCGGAACTCTCCCATAATATTTTACAAAAGGCAGGGGTCGATCCGGCGCAGTTAGCGCAAAAGTTGGACGCTTTCGCCAAGCGACACCCCCGCATGGGAATGGTCGATCAGCTGTATCTGGGACGACATCTCGATACGATGCTGGATAAGGCGGAACTGGCGCGGCAGAATTTCGACGATTCTCATATTTCGATCGAACACCTGTTATTGGGTTTCGCGGAGGACGATCGCATTGGGAGTAAAACGCTACAAGCTCTCGAATCGGATCAGTCGAAAATCGCCGCCGCCATTAAATCCATGCGCGGAAGCGCCAAGGTGAAAGACGCCACGCCAGAAAATCAATATAACGTCTTAGAAAAATACGGGCGCGACCTCACGGAACAAGCCCGCGCCGGAAAACTCGATCCCGTCATCGGACGAGATGAGGAAATCCGCCAGGTGATTCAGGTTCTCTCTCGTCGCCGCAAAAACAATCCGGTGTTAATCGGCGAACCGGGAGTTGGGAAAACGGCCATCGCTGAGGCGTTAGCCCAGCGTATCGTCAACGGGGACGTTCCGGAATCGCTGAAAAACCGTCAGTTGATTTCCCTGGATATGGGAAGTTTGATCGCCGGGGCGAAGTTTCGCGGCGAGTTCGAGGAACGGTTGCGATCGGTGATTCGGGAAGTCACCCACTCTGACGGTCAAATCGTGTTGTTTATCGACGAGTTACATACGGTCATCGGCGCGGGTGGCGGCGGTTCTCAAGGGACGATGGACGCGGGAAACCTCCTCAAACCGATGTTGGGACGGGGGGAACTCCGCTGTATCGGCGCGACGACGCTGGAGGAATACCGCAAGCATATCGAGAAGGATAAAGCTTTGGAACGGCGGTTTCAACAGGTTTATGTGGGACAGCCGAACGTGGAAGCGACGATTTCGATTTTGCGGGGGTTGAAGGAACGCTACGAGGTTCACCACGGCGTTACGATGACGGATTCGGCGTTGGTGGCGGCGGCGACGCTCTCGAACCGCTATGTGACCGATCGCTTTTTACCGGATAAGGCGATCGATCTCATCGACGAAGCGGCGGCCAAGTTGAAGATGGAGATTACGTCGAAACCGACGGAATTGGAAGATGTCGATCGCCGTTTGATGCAGTTGGAAATGGAAAAACTCTCCTTGGAAGGGGAGGAACAACGGGGTACCCGAGGGGCGTATTCTTCGGCGCAAGATCGGCTCGATCGCATCGAAGAAGAAATGGTGGAACTCAAGCAAAAACAAGAGCGCCTCAGTTCGCAATGGCAACATGAAAAGCAGCTTCTCGATGAAATTAACGCCCTCAAGGAAGAGGAAGAACAACTGCGGCTGAAAATCGAACAAGCCGAGCGCAATTACGATTTGAATACGGCGGCGCAGTTGAAATACGGTCGCTTGGAACAGTTGCAGCGGGCCTTGGAAGAGAAAGAAGCCGGACTGTTG
The DNA here is from genome assembly GCF_049974805.1 of Baaleninema sp. NCBI lineage: Bacteria > Bacillati > Cyanobacteriota > Cyanophyceae > Oscillatoriales > Oscillatoriaceae > Baaleninema > Baaleninema sp. The sequence goes on along the minus strand of NZ_JBNGCO010000020.1, from coordinate 9,754 downwards.
AAGTTGCAGTCCGAAGGCGCGACGTTACTGCGAGAACAGGTGACGGAAGCGGACATCGCGGAAATCGTCGCCAAATGGACGGGAATTCCCGTCAACAGTCTCTTAGAAACGGAACGTCAGAAACTGCTGAAACTGGAAGAACAGCTACACCGCCGCGTCGTCGGACAGTCGGAAGCCGTGGAAGCGGTGGCGGCGGCGATTCGTCGCGCCCGCGCGGGGATGAAAGACCCCCTGCGTCCCATCGGATCGTTCCTGTTTATGGGACCGACGGGGGTGGGTAAAACGGAGTTGGCGCGGGCGTTGGCCGCCTCTCTCTTCGACGATCGAGACGCGCTGGTTCGCATCGATATGTCGGAGTACATGGAGAAACACTCGGTGTCTCGTCTGGTGGGTGCGCCTCCGGGATACGTGGGTTACGACGAGGGCGGACAACTCACGGAAGCGGTGCGGCGGATGCCCTATTCGGTGTTGCTGTTCGACGAGGTGGAGAAAGCACATCCGGATGTTTTTAACATTTTGTTGCAAGTCCTTGACGACGGACGCATTACGGACTCTCAAGGCCGGACGGTGAATTTCTGCAACACCGTGATTGTGATGACGAGTAATATCGGGTCTCAGTACATTCTGGACGTGGCGGGGAAAGAGGCCGATTACGAGGAGATGCGATCGAGAGTGTACGAGACGTTGCGATCGCAGTTTCGCCCGGAATTCCTCAACCGCGTGGACGATTTGATTATCTTCCATCCTCTGGGTAAATCGCAGTTGCGGGAAATTGTGGGCATTCAAATCGCCCGTATCGAGTCGCTGTTGGCGGAACAGAAAATTCAAATTGTCCTGTCGGAGTCGGCGAAGGATTACATCGCCGATGTGGGCTACGATCCGGTGTACGGGGCGCGTCCGCTGAAACGAGCGATTCAACGGGAGTTAGAAAATCCCATCGCGACGAAGTTGCTAGAGTTGGAATTCGGCGCGGGAGATACGATTTACGTCGATTGTCCCGAGGAAGAGGGAAGTTTGGTATTTGGTCAGAAAAATCCGGGGATCTCGGCGTCGCCACCGGAACCGAACCCGGAACCGGAACCGAACCCGGAACCGGAACCCAAAGCGGACTCGACATCGATGCCGGATTCTCAGTCCGAATCGGAATCGGAACCGGAACCGGAAGTTGAAGCGGAGTCCGAACCCGAAGCGGAAGAGGATTCAGAAGCGGTTTCGGTAACGGCGACGGTGGTTCAACCTTACGAGTTCGATCGCGCGAGAACGATTAATTCTGATGCGATCGATTCTAAAATCGATGCCAAATCTGGCGATTTCCCTTGGGAATAACCCGAAATGCAAGATCCCCAGAATTTTCGAGAGTTCGGGGATCTCGCGCGTCTCACGGACTTTGACTCGAAGCGAGATCCCCTCACCTTATGTCCTTCATCTTATGTCCTCAACTGCTGTCGAGATACCATAAAAGGATGGTTTTCGGCTCGACCTAAGAAAGGGAGGAAAAAGAGAATCAATGAGTAGTTTGAGCGATCGCTGGAACCGACTGACGGGAAAAACCCGCTTCGTCGTCTGTCGAATTATGGTGCATCTGACTGGCTCGGAAACGAATCCCCTGCTGGGGGTTCTCAACCGCGTCGGACAATCTGCGATCGAATCTGAAGGGGATTTAGAAGTTCTCGGAGAAGGACTCGTCGAAATCTGCCAGCATCTTTTACAACTCGAACCCTACTGGCAAGCCGCTGCCAACGAAGGCGATGTCATCTGGGACGAAGGAGAAGCCGCCGATTACGTCAACGAACTGTTTACAGATTCGGCACAACGCTACCTTTCACAACCGGCTTTAGAGGAAGGAGATGAAGACGAAACGCTGGTTCTACCTACCACGGATAACGTCGTGGTGATGTTGACGGTGGCTGGAGAAGGGGAAATTCCCGATCTCGAAACCGATCTCGCCGAAGCCGAAGCGTTGCGATACGGCCTCAAGGCGTTAATTAACTTACATTATCAAAACAAACTTCACGCAATTCAAGTTCACTTTTCCCCGGCTCGATTCGGCGACGAACTGACGTCGGAACAGGTCTTAGAAAACTTCCCCGAATTGATTCCCCTTTAAGGCAAAATCGGGAGATGATGAGATGACGAGATGGGGAGAGAATTTCACATCATCCCATTATCCGGTTATCTCCTCATCAGATTATCTCATCAGCCCGTTACCCATTACGGATTGAATCACTTGAAAAAAATGCTTAAAAAACTGTTTGCTGGATTGTTGTGTGTGACTCTGGTTTGGACGATGTGGGGCGAAGTGGTTCCGCCGAACTCAAACCCGTTCGCCTCAGTTGCGATGGCCGCTTCTTTTGAAAACGGCCAGTATCCCGTTCAACAGGCTGAATATAACGACGCCAACGGCGAATATACGTTGATGTTGTTGAATACGCCACGGGGTCAGTCGCCGATTTACACGACGACGGATTTACAAATGATGCCCCTGACGGAAGAGGAAGTCGAAGCCGGTCAGCGATCGTATTTGCAACTCGACAACGGCCAAGGGATTCTGCATTTGGCGCAGGATTTCCGCATCGGTTACGTCCACAACGTCACGGAAACTCAAACGAATCCCCAAACGGGACAGACGGAAACGGTGGTGATGCGTCGCGAGTCCAGTTTCTGGACGCCGTTTGCGGGGGCTTTGGCGGGTCAGGCGGTGGCGAATATGTTGTTTTCGCCGACTTATTACGTTCCGCCGATGTACCAACCCGGCGGCGTGATGACGGGATACGGCGGTTATGGAAACACTTACAGCCAAGCGGTGAACCGTTACCAACAAACTCATAACGAACCTCCGGCGGCGGTGAAGAACCGTCAGACGTTACGGACGACGGGAAGTCTGCGGAATTCGTCGAATTCGTCGAATCGCAACGCGAACCGACGCCGGACGCGCCAGTTGAATCGATCGACCGGTTCGGGATTCGGTTCGAGTAAACTCCGGGGAGGGTCGAATCGATCGACCACCCGCAAGCGGACGACGGGATTCGGTAGCGGTCGATCGAGAACGCGATCGCGGAGTGGTTTCGGTCGCCGTCGCCGTTAATTGGCGGTTTTTAGTGACGTACTCCCGACGCCGACCGCTAAGCGGTACGGCGCGGGCTTCTCCTCCCGTTACGGGATTCGCGTTTTATAGTGAGGCGAACGCCCAACCCCACTTTTTTGATGAGTACCCCAGAATTCACGTCCCGTGGCATAGACGCACCGCAATGCGGGCATTCATGCCAGCGGTCAGACAACTCCTTGGGAACTCGGTTCAGGCAAATTGCACAATGTTGGGACGTGCCAGCGGGATTTACCTTCACAACCAACCGCCCAGCTTTTGCAGCTTTGTACGGAAGGATTTCGTTCAGGAACCCAGCTATCCCGGCATCAGCAAAACTTTTATTCAGTCCCGACTTAGCCGATTGACCGTTGGGGAGGAAAGCTCCATCCTCACCCTGTTTTGGCTTATTGCGTCGGGCCAGATTGGAAACTTTCAAATCCTCCACAAAGATTACGTCAGCTTTGGCCACCAACTCGCCAGCCGTTTCAAAATGCCACTGCTTACGCTGCCTCGCAATGCGTTGATGCAGCTTGGCAATACGCTCATTGAGCTTGCGACGTGGTTTTGAACCTTTAGCCCTCGCATCTCGTTTAGCCTGGAGCTTAGCCAACTTATCTTCGGCTTGCCGATAAAACTTTGGCGGCTGCTTCCTGGTGCCATCTGAGCAGGCGTTGACATCCTCACCGCCCTGGAAGGGCGGTGATTCCCAAACCTCGCGATTTGGGTTCCTGCTTCCTTCTCTCTCGAGTTTTTCGCAGTGGCTCTCCGGATCGAGATCCTTCAAGTCTTACACTCGCTTCACAGGCTGTAACGGTGTGTCCCACCGCCAAAATTCCCATTCAATTGGAGTTTTAGGCAAACTTACTAACTTGGGTTTCGTTAGCCAGTTTAACCATTCACGTCCATTGTACTGTAAAGCCGCCCTAGAAGGGCGGGGTTTCAAACCCAAAATTTTCGATGAAGTATTCCAACCCTGCATCGACACCAATGCTATTGGTTTCGGTGGGCTGTATCTCGATCGCTGGCAAGTCAGGGACGCTCTTGTCTTCAAGGGTTAACGTAACATACCAGCCGTCTGCCTTTTTTGTGACCAAAGCCCGCTTAATCGTGAACCCATCTGGCACTCGGCGATGTTGAATCAACTTGACTTCACCCAGCTTGGGTAGTGTGACTTGATTGCCCTGGATGCAGTCGGGTTTGACTCGCTGATACGCAAAGGTACGATAGCGATTCTTTCCCTTAAATCTAGGCTTACCGCTACGTTTGCCGTTCTTGTCGCCTTTGATAAATCGCTTAAAGGCCAGGTCGACCCGCTTCACCATGTCCTGCAAAACATCAGCATGAAGATCGCAGTACCATTCCCGCTCCTGTTTAAGTGAGACCAGGGAGCGTTTTTGTCCATAGTATTCGGGCTGTTCTCTGGGTTCAGCGAGACGGCACACCAAAGGGCAGGCATTAACAGGACACCGATTCATCTCCCACCAGTCAAAACGATCTGCCAACAGGTAGTTGTATTGGCAACGCAACAGATCGAGCCACTTATCCATGCGGCATCGTTGCTCGTAGGTCGGCAATAACTTGTACTGGTAGGCGATTCTCATGCCATAATTGTAGCATATACAAATGTGATTGCTACTCATGAAACAGATAAGCCTTAGAATCTCGGACGTTGAAAAGCAGCATTTAGACCGATATTGCGAACTCACGGAGCGCAATCAAACCGACGTTTTGCGTCAATACATCAGAAGTCTAGGCATTGATGGGGCATTGAACCCCATCAATGCCCCCGCTATTCCTCCCGACACTGACCCTTCGGGTACAGTGCGGGGCTCCTAGCGGTTAAGCTGAAAAATATCAACCCAATTCCAACCCAGAGGCGTTATCAACAACGCCTCTTTTTTCTGCGAGTTTTTCTGCGAGTTTTTCTGCGAGTTTTTCTGCGAGTTTTTATGGGATGCGATCGGGATCGATTCCCGACTGACGCAGCAATTCGGCCAGTCGATCGGCGCGTTGTCGTTCGGTTTCCG